>JAHEYK010000053.1 GCA_023251625.1 Bacteroidota bacterium | reverse complement strand
CCGTTAGGTTGCAACACCAGATACCTGTATGCACGTGTACCCGCTCCGGTGGAATCCACCGCTTCGATACCTCCATACATGGAAGTGGCCGTTGCATTTGTTCCCAAGATCATTCTCAGCTTTAATTGGTAGGATGCATCATTGGATTTTACCTGGAATGTATTTTGTGTAGTGGTTGTTGCCTTGGCAACTGTTCCCTTTACATCCAGCATCACACCTGTTTCGCCGGTGGTACCATCCGTATTTACACCGATGTTTTGTGAAAATGCGCCTGTGAAAAAAAATGTGCAGGCAGAAGCAAGAATTATTTTTTTCATTTACTATTTTTTTTCAAAAATTCTATTTGTATTCCCAAACTATTACAACACCAGCTGCACCATCACCGGAATCTTTCGCACCGCCATTTCCAAGTCCAATACTTATCACACCGCTTGCACCGGTACCGTATGCAGTGCCCGAGTAACCGCCGTGGGTTGCGTTCAATGTAGGTATTCCAGGTGGCCCTGCTCCGTAATGACTGTCTCCGCCTTTACCGGCAATTCCTTTCCCTTCATTATTACTTGGATCATTCAACACCATGATAATTCCTGCACCACCAGCTCCACCTGCACATTTAATGTCTCCTACTATCGATGCCGCTCCACCATTTCCTCCTCTGTAAGCATAGGGTGCTGTTGGCGGAGTTGTATTATTAAAACCTGCACCGCCTGAACCACCTGATGCTGTATAAGTAGTTGCTGTACTGTTATCCAAAAATGAACTGGTACCACCAGCGCTGCCATCTCTTGCAGCACCTCCGTCAGCTGCGCCCCCTGCTCCTCCGGCACCTATCACAATCGTATTGCCTCCCGCTGCAACCGTTGAGATCATTTTGCATGTGTAGGCCCCCGCTCCACCTCCAGCCGAAGTAACTCCTTGTATTCCGAACATCTGAGCTGACCCGCCACCGCCACCGCCACCACCGCCAATAATTTCAACGATGATCTTCGTGGTACCGGCAGTAGGAACGTAAGTACCGTTTGCAGTAAAAATCTGATTGCCGATCAAAACTCCGGTTCCGCCCATGGCACCCCAACTCATTACGCCCGCTGTCGTACTGGTAAGGGCATATCCGTTCGCAGCAGGTGCGGCAGTAGGTAAAGTATAATTGACTGCGGCAGTTGCATTTCCTGCTTGCAGTGTTGTGGCATTTGCGCTGGCGGAATTATAAAAAGCAAGCGAGCCTGTTGTTGCAGAGATAGTTCCTAATTGTGCAGCGCCTGCAACATGCAGAAGTGAAGCAGGAGTAATTGTTCCGATTCCCACATTTCCTCCCTGAAAAGCTCCGGCATAATTTGCGTCAGCTCCGTTTTGCGTTTCAACAAAGAGGCCGTATTTTGTAGAAGTGCCGTTGGTAGAAGAGGTTCCATTGGCTGCGTAAAGACCATACTGATTAACAATTGCTGTACTCGCTGCTGCAACTCCTGAACTTGTTGCATGAACTCCATACATGTTTACCGTAGAGCCGTTTGTGGAATTTGTCAACGTGGTAAGCGATGAAACACCAAAAATATTTGTAGTTCCTCCGGTGTTCGCTCCGCTCGATAAAGCTGTGCCATACAATCCTCTTAAGTTTCTGGTGGTAGCTGCAGATAAAATACCAGTTGACTGCACATCACCTTCCGTTCCGTAAAGCGCATCTGCTGTAGTTGAAGAAGAAGTTACCTGCCCATACACTCCATAAGCAGTCTTTGCAGCGTTGCCGGTTAATGGAACGTAGCCGTATATCCCTTCGATCGTGTTTGCTAATGCACTGTTGTCGATCGTAGAAACGAGTTGCCCTCGTATTACATCCGCAGAAACTGTTGGGGCATTCGTGATAGAATAATTAGTTGCATTAATCGTTGGTCCGGTGGTCGGGGCGTAGGTTGCCGTTACATCCATTGCACTTCCTGTAGTGAGAGAAGTTGCGGTAAGGTTGATCGAAGAAGATGTACCCGTACCTGTAGCATTCGGACTTACTACAGAAAGTGTTCCGAGCGGGGCGGTCACTCCGATTCCCACATTACCTGCAGTTGGACCGGTGACCAGTGCATATTTATTAGTAACAGTTCCTGCTCCTAAATTCGCATTCTGCACATATAGCCCATACCCATTTGTGATAGTTGCGCCAGCGCTTGCCTCCACACGGAAAATTCCACCGTAAGAATTAGTAACCGTTCCGCCATTTCCGCTGTTGAGAGCAATACTAACTACGCCATAATGGTTGGTAGTGGTTCCGGAGGTAGCCGTTATTTCAGGGACAAATCTACCACCCACGACATCCGTTGCACCTGTACCTGATTGTTTATTCAGCACCTCGATCCCGAACATGCTTTGTGCGTTAGTAGTATTGGTTCCTGTTATTTTAAGAACGTCAATATTTGCTCCTCCTGAAATATAATTGATGTGCAGATTGGCAGCAGGGGCCGTGGTTCCAATACCTACAAAACCTCCGGATGGCTGAAAGACAAGATAGCGGTAAACTGTTCCGGTCATATCCACCACGTCAATAGCGCCATACATATTGGCAGCCGTTGCATCGGTGTGAAAGATCATTCGCATCTTCAGTTCACTTCCGATTGCATCGTAAGATTTGATCTGAAACATGGTGGGTGTAGCTGTGGTGGCTTTCAGATTAGTGCTTTTCAGGTCCAGCATCACTCCTGCTTCGGCAACAGTGCCGTCTGTGTTGATCCCAATGTTTTGAGAAAACCCGCTTGCAAAGAAAAAAACACAAACTGATGTGAGGAATATTTTTTTCATGTTTGGGTAATATAAAGTACGCTGAAAATAAGCATAAATATGATTTTTACGGTCATTTTATCTCGATCATTTTCTACCTTATAAATATAGTGTGAATTTAGCCAATCCGCACGTTATTTGAAAATACTATTTAAATCATTTTTATTATGTCTAATATGCACATTTTTACATACATTATACATACATTTTAATTATTTTTGCACTAATATTTATTATATCTAATAATGTTATTTGATACTTATCAACTGGTACATTCGCTCTCAAAAGCCGAAAAACGCTATTTCCAGTGCGCCGCATCCCTGCATACCATAGGAGAAAAAAATACATACCTGAAATTGTTTGATGCGCTCAACCGGCAAAAACAATTCAACGAAGCCGAAATTCAACAGGAATTCAGGGGCCAGAATTTCTATTTACTAAAACGGCATCTGTATAAATCCATTCTAAAATCCATACGTGCTTTTCACGAGGCTTCTTCAACGGCTATCCAGGTCTATTCCATGATCAGCGAAGTGGAAATTCTTTATAAGAAAGGGTTGACAAAAGCAGCTCTTAAATTAGTACATCACGCAAAAAAGATCGCTTCGCGCTATGAATTGCATCTGGCGCTTGCTCAGCTTCTGGAACTGGAGATCAAACTCTTGGCCGCTTCTCAACAGCTGGTGCATGCCCAGGCGAAGATCGGCAAGGCATTTGATGCAGCCGGCAAAGAAATAGAATTGTACAGAAATTTTCAAAGCTGTTTTCAATTCCGCATGAATGTGGGCGCAGTGCATAATAAAGAAATATTTTTTCACCGACCCGATGAACGGAAAAAATATCTGGAGCAGATAAAAACATTGTCAGAAAAAGCGCTTTCAGAAAAAGCGCAATGGGAACTCTATAACGGAGCAGGGACCTATTTTTCTGCCAGCGGAAATCAACTTAAAGGCCATGCTTATCATAAAAAGGCAGCAGCCATCTCCGAAAAAAAATCCTTCCTGATCAGGGAAGAATTAAGGCAATATCTCATCACAATCTATTCGCAAAGCATCAGTTATTTTTACCTGAAAAAATACGCAGAGGCATTGGAAAGCCTGACTATTTTCCGCACAGTATTTTCATCTATTTCGGATCCTGCTAACCGGAAGAATGTGCAGGAACTTTATCTGCATTCTCTCCTGCTGGAAGGTTTTATACGAATGGACATGCATACATACGACACAGCATTGCCTGTGATCTACCGCCTGAGAAAAGAGATCGATGGGAGCGGGAACATAAACGTTTCTTTAAGAAATGATATCTATTACCAGCAAACGGGTTTTTGGTTTTGTGTAGGTAATTTTAAGGAGGCGCAGTTCTGGCTCACAAAAATGCTTCAGGACGATGATGCACCGAAAGAAAATCCTGCACGCTACCGCTTTGCACGGCTCATGCAGTTGATCGTCCTGTTCGAACTGAATGAATTTGGCCTGATCGAAAACCTGCTTCCCGCAACAAAAAAATTTATGAAAAGAAAAGGACAGCACTTTAAAATTGAAGAAGCTATGCTTGAATTTATATCAAAATACCTGCGAAGTAAAAAAATGCACGCCCGGAATTTTGCAGAATTGAAAAAGAAACTTACTCGACTCTCCAAAGAGAAACACGAAGCCGCTTCGCTCCGCATTTTTGATTATCTCGCCTGGGCAAAAGCAAAAATGGAAAACAAAATTATGTCTGAAGCTGCACAATGATTCAGGCCTCTCTATCTTAAAAGACCATATCCAAAATAATTTTTACATTTACTTAATTATGATCACTATAGAGCAGCTCCGCGACCTCCAGGAACGCAAAGAAGCGTTAAGGAGGCATCTTTGACGTTGAAAGAAGAACCAACCAGATAGCCGAACTCGAAACGCGCACACTGGCTCCTGATTTTTGGAACAATCCTAAAAAAGCCGAAGAAATTCTGCGCGAAGTAAAACAGATAAAACTCTGGACCTCCGGTTTTTCTCAGATATCCGTATACATTGACGACCTGGAGGTGCTTTTTGATTTTTATAAGCAGAACGAAGCCACCGAGCAGGATGTGGACAAACAATTTGCCAAAACTTCCAAAGCGGTAGAGGAACTGGAGTTTAAAAATATGCTGGGCGAGAAGGAAGATGTGCTTCCTGCTGTACTTCAGATCAATTCAGGCGCAGGAGGAACAGAATCCTGCGACTGGGCAGGCATGCTCATGCGCATGTATATGATGTGGGGAGAAAAAAACGGCTATAAAGTTTCTGAACAAGACAGGCAGCCCGGTGAAGTTGCAGGCGTGAAATCTGTTACGCTGCAATTTGAAGGAGACTTTGCATATGGTTACCTGAAAGGCGAGAACGGAGTGCATCGCCTGGTCCGGATTTCGCCTTTCGATTCCAACGCGCGCAGGCATACCTCCTTCGCTTCGGTGTATGTATATCCACTTGTAGACGACACCATCGAGATTGAAATCAAAGATGCTGACCTTGAAGTACAAACTTCGCGCTCAGGCGGAGCGGGCGGACAGAACGTAAATAAAGTAGAATCGAAAGTGCAGATGAAACATATACCCACCGGCATTGTGGTGGTGTGCCAGGTAGAGCGAACACAGATCGGCAACCGCGCACGCGCGCTTACTATGCTTAAATCCCAACTATACGAACTGGAAATGCGCAAGCGCAAAGAAAAATCGGATGCAGTGGAGGCAGGCAAGAAAAAAATTGAGTGGGGTTCGCAAATTCGTAACTATGTTTTACATCCCTATAAATTGGTAAAAGACATACGCACCGATCATGAAACCTCCAACGCACAGGGCGTGCTGGATGGAGACCTGGACGAATTTATTAAAGCATACCTAATGGAGTATGGTGGGAGACCGGATAGAACAGCATAAAGCAGGCTAAAACTACTGGATGACCACCCTCTCCGTATGGCAATGGCTCCCCTCTCCTGTGGGAGAGGGGTTGGGGGTGAGGTCACACACCTGCACCTGATAAATGCCCTTTGAAAAAGCAGTGGTAGAGATTTTTGTTTGTCCGGAGAATTTTTGCTCGGTCACCTTTGAGCCAATGGAATTATAAATTATTACAATATAATTTTTACCTCCATTGCCTGCTGCCTTGATATTGATCTCAGAACTTGCTGGATTAGGATAAACATTTATTGAAATATTTTCTAACACTTCATTTATTCCAGCCCACCCTGAATCTACTACAGACACATCATCCAATAAATAATATGACCGACCATCAGCACCCCAGGGTACTGTATCAAAATTCGTGCTGTCAAAATCTGTAAAGTTGCCTATGGTAATAAAACGTTCGCCTCCCTGAGCAACAAAAGTGCCAGATACTTGCACCCAGTTAGTAGTGTCCTTGATAACATTTCCTTTAGTATTTTGAACTTGTGGAATATTAGAAAAATGACATGATGAGTTTGATAGCAAACTATCATTTGAAAAATAAGCTCCTACCGCATCAAGGGCATAATTTGAAGAAGTACAAAAACTTACATAAAAGCTTATATAGTATTTTTTGCCTGCAATCAGCGTATCATTCAAAATGGTTTCTAAATATTCGCCACATGCAATATTTCCTCCTGCATATAAAAAAAATCCTGCATAAGCATTTCCTGTTTTTGTAGGTTGATATCCGCACCAGTTATTAGGAATTGCTGGTGAAGGGGAGGAACAGATATTAAAGTAATCTGGATCTCCTGCGCTTGGATTAAACCAAGGCAATACACAACTTGGAATATAAACCAGCTCAGTTCCATTTGTTGGGCAACAGGTAGTGTTTTCAAAGCTATTATTGGGAACAAGATTTGTTTGGGAATATATATTAGTGCCTACTATTAATAGTGCCAACAAATGAATTTTATGCAACATGTTATTCATAAATAAATTTCCTTGCAAGAAAATAATTTGTACGTGGCGTCAGGTGTTTCCACCTGACCCAGTACCCGCGAAGGTCTGTCCTTCGTGGGATAATATCTCGTAAGCTCTGCTTACGGCATTCATTTGATATAAAATACATGTTCTGCTTCTTCCATTTTAACAGGGCTGTCTTCATTGGCACTGCTTAATCTCCATTGCTGCGGTTCATTTACAAATCCTGCTTCCACAGGGTTGTTATGGATGTAATCGACTTTTTGTTGTATCATTTTACCGCTATAAAGGTAAAAGGGGTGATTATCATGCTTCCAGAATTGCATATTTTGTTTTTGAGGACTTATACTTCCGTAAAACTTAAACTGATTCATTAACCATTCCTTCCTGCTCTCTTGTTCATTATTTTCTATTGCATTCATAAGTGCCTTGGCTGTATATGATTTGAAGTCACGCAGTATGTCTGTTAGGTTCCCATTCTCAGAATGAGCAATAAAATGCACATGGCTGGGCATGATGCAATAGAAATATAACTTGAAATTCTTGTTCTTTTGACAAAACAGAATACTGTCAACTAAAATATCCTGGTATTCTCTACGGATAAACACATCCATCCATCCAATTACGCTGAAGGTCACAAAATACAAACCATCTCCCTGTATTTTGTAGGACTCTGACATATGGTAAAGGTAAATAAGTTTCTATTGGCGTAAGCAGAGCTTACTTTCTACTCCCCCACGAAGCATCCGAAGCGGGAGCTTCGCGGGTACGGGGAACCCGTTGGCATGTAGTAAATGTAAAAATAATTGCGGCAGGATGCCGCGGGTTTAGAAGCGTAGCGCGACGCTACGCTTAGCTGTCAAGTGGTGGGAAATAATCATGTGCAACCATCCAAAGACAACCCGAAGTGGGTACACGCTCCTACTCGCTTACCACAATACTCTTCGTAATAACCTTTGAATCGGTTTTAAGAACACAGTTGTAAATTCCTTTCGGTAAATTCTTGGCGTTGAACTGAGCCTGATGGGTTCCTGCAGATTGCGCTGCGTTGTCAATGATCACCGCCACCTCTTTGCCCAGCATATCAAAAACAGAAAGTTTGACATTTCCAGATTTTCCCAATGTATATGAAATGGTTGTTGACTGGCTGAAAGGATTGGGATAGCAGTTCATATCTGAATTGCCTGCATAAAGATCATTCACTCCTGTAGTAGAGCCAACAGTAGCAGTGCCGCTGTATCTAAAATAATCCTGCCTGGTAACTGTTACGAGCATAGTGGTGGTTGCAGGCTGAGATAATGTGATGGAAACAGGAGCTCCGGTTCCGGTGGCAGTTCCCAAAATAACCGGGCCGTTTGGGCCGGGAGTTGTGAGAGCAATAAATGAACCCGAATCAGCCGATACTCCGAATGTGAGGTCTGTCGGTGCGATAACAGGGTTGTAAGAAACTGTCAGGTTTTTGGGAACCTCGGAGTAAAACCATTGAAACGCATCTCCGAACATGTGATACAGCCTGTACGTGATCTGCTTATTGGTGGATGCAGCCCAGGTGGATGCCTGCAAATAATATTTTGCCGATACGTTTGCGAACGCAGGCCTCTTCTCTCTGTAAGGATCCGCTGTTCCGTTTGCAGGCATAAAGTTGGGCCATAAATGATCGAACATACCCCATACCATTACATCATTCACGAAAGAATAAGAAGTTTCTGCATCACCGATAAGTCCAAGGGCACCGCTGTTCTGTCCGGTCTTGGTATACCTATGAAATTTCTCAGCGAAACATTCAGTCGAATTATGAAATGCCCCTGTCTGGCAGTTGATCGAGAAGACAAACGGCAATTTGTTATTCACGTTTGTAAGCGAACTTATATTAGTATTCGAGTAAACCGGATCTCCCCAGCCTTGGTAATATCCATGATCCCTGTGGAGAAGCATGAATGCTCCGTTGTTAATAGCAGTATTCACTGTAGTAGCAGTAGCTCCGGAAAAACCACCGAGCGTGCCGGGCTGGTCGGGAATATATTTTAATCCGGCTGTGCCAAAATAACTTACAACCGTTGGTGTATTGCTGTTGGTTGACCAGTTGCCTGTATTCGGAACATTGTTCCCTGTATTTGACGCAGGACTTCCCAGCGCGTTTGCACGCGTTTGAGTTTTACCAATGCTTTTTAAATATCCGCCCACAATCTCTCCGCACACCTGGAACCAGCGGTCGTCCTGCCAGCCTTCGGTGATGATAGGTTTGCTGTAAAAATTCGGATCGGTTGGGGGATTACGTTCATAGTTCAAAAACTTGGTGCACATGGTCTGTAGTTCAGTTGCGTTGTTTGCCACAATGCGTGAAAAAACAATTTCGGGCATATCATCTCCTGTCACATCGGCATAATAATTATCTGAAGCAAAATTCGGGAAGCCCCCCGGGTGTACAAATAAATTGGAAGTGATGGTGCTGGTGGCAACATTTCCATAGTCTGCCAGCATGAGCATAGCCACAGGCTTAGTGGTCCAGTTATTATATGCATTAGTTACCCAGGATAAAATTCCGGCTGCCGTTGTACCGGTCTTGAGATCTGAAAGCTTGAAAACATTTGTTGATATTCCTTGTTCAGTCCTGAATTTTTTAACAGAATCTGCCCACTGTGCAAATACCGTTGAGTTGGGGATGAGGATCGCATATTCGCAGCTGGTATCGTTGCTCATCACATTCACTTTGTTGTTAGCATGGTGAATAGAAGCGATAGCAGGCAATTGATTGTAATTGAAGATCACATCCTGCAGGATCTTATCCCAGTAATGATTTCGGTATGCATCCTCTCCAAAATGCCCGTTGCCTCCTTCAAAAGTTATTTCAAGTTTGATGTTGTGATATACGATCAACTCTTTGGTAACCGGGTTGTATTGAAAAGGTGTAATGCCTAATCTGGCAACGTCAACACCTCTGATCTTGGTCTGCTCAAGGATCTTTACCGGATTTTCAGGAAAAGAAGCATTCTTTGAATATACCTCCGTATTTTTTTCATAGTGTAAAGGGCCTTCTTCAGTTACCAAAGGAATTACCGGAGCCGGAGCGATGTCGATATTTTTTATTGTTTCGGTTTGATATGAAATGATCTTAAGCACTGCCTTTGATCCCTGCGGAATGGCAATATTGCGGCAGTTGCCGGGCAGATCAGGATACCCAGCATCATTGGGGAGGAACATTCCCGTAACAGAAAGGTTTTTCATCACCTCTCCGTTTACAGGTGTCTCGATAACACTCAGTTGATTCATAGAGAAATTAATGGTAATTCCTCTGTCGTTTGCCTTTTGAATGCTATATCCTTCGGGCAAGGTGCCATTGTATTTATAGGTCTGGTTCTGCGCACCGCCATAAGAAATGGGCACGAGAACAGATATCGTGATAAGAAAAAATGAAATAGTCGGAGTAATTTTTGTAAGCATAGGAGGTGTTTTTAATTGTTATGTTAAAAATTACCATTCTGAATTCATAGCCGAAGGTGAGAAGAATAAAAGAAATTTCCAAGTAATTATTGATATTTATTTCACCATTATTTGACCTCACTGGAATACAAAAGAAGAAAGAATAAAATGCTTTTTCATTTTTTAAGGGGGGAAAGCAGGAAGATCGTGCCGTTATCCGAGGTATGATTCTTAAGACCCAGAATATCTCAAGCTATGCTGTACCGAAGACAATATTGAGTTATTTTGCATGATAAATGGAAAAAGTGATCCTATACCACAACAACCGCTGCACAAAGAGCCGCTGTGCATTAGACCTCATCGAAAAGAAAACAAAAGATTTTAAAGTGATCGAATACCTGAAGACTCCTCCTGCTGAAAATGAGCTGAAAGGTATCCTGAAAAAATTAGGCATGAAAGCAGAAGAGATCATCCGGAAGAAAGAACCGCTGTTCATTTCAAAGTTCTCAGGAAAGAAATTCACAGAAGCGCAATGGATAAAAGTGTTGTCAAAAAATCCTATTCTCATCGAACGGCCTATTATCGTAAAAGGAAATAAAGCGGTGATCGGAAGGCCACCTGAAAATATCAATCAAATCCTATGAAGATCATTTATTTCTGCTTATTGATTTTTCTTTTTTCCTGTATGCAGGAGAAAAAGGCTGATTCAAATGAAGCAACCACTCAAAACGAAGTTTCACAGGAAGCAGAGCCTTTTGCCCTTGTGGAGCTTTTTTCTTCCGAAGGATGTTCTGATTGCCCTCCTGCCGAAGAACTGCTGAACAAGATCACCAAAGAAGCCATGGCAAATAAAACATACGTGTATCCCCTCGCCTTTCATGTGGATTACTGGAACAAGCTTGGATGGAAAGATCCCTTTTCGGATTCCTCCTTTTCGAACCGCCAGCGCAAATACCGCGAACCCTTACACAACGAGGTGATCTACACCCCGCAAATGATCGTGAACGGGCAGGTTCAGTTCGTAGGTTCAGATGAAAAAAGATCGAAAGCAGTGATAGACAGTTTTCTTGTAGTAAAACCGGAATGGTACTTCACCATTCATCCCGATGAAAAATTACTGGAACAGGGAATTGTAAAAACAGAATACGAAATAATAAAACGCCCGGAAGAAAAAGAATCAAAAGTGTATACGATTTGCTACGCGATTGTTGAACGCAACCTGCTATCAGACATTACAAGGGGAGAAAACAAGGGATTAAAACTTACCCATCAAAATGTGGTGCGCGTTTTTGGTTCCCGGAAATTAGAAAATCCAAAGGGGACTTTTCAGATGGAATACAAATACGGCAAGCTGGGAAAAGACCAATCCCTCATCACATTTATACAGGATGCTTCTTCCATGAAAATTGTCGGAGCCAACCTGTGGAATTTTTAATTTCCTACCTTTAAGCCCTTAAAAAAATAAAATGGATTTCAGAACCGAACACGACACCATGGGCGAGGTAAAAGTACCTGCCGATAAATACTGGGGCGCGCAAACAGAACGCTCACGCAATAATTTTAAGATCGGCCCGGAGGCCAGCATGCCCAGGGAAATTATTTATGCGTTTGCTTATCTGAAAAAAGCGGCCGCACAGGCAAACTGCGACTTGAAAGTGCTGGCAAAAGACAAATGCGATCTTATATCGAAAGTGTGTGATGAGATACTGGCCGGGAAATTAGACGATCAGTTTCCGCTCGTGATATGGCAGACAGGCAGCGGAACTCAAAGCAACATGAACGCCAATGAAGTGATCGCTTACCGCGCGCATGTGCTTTCAGGAGGAAAGTTAACAGACGATAAAAAGATACTTCACCCGAACGATGATGTAAATAAATCACAGTCTTCGAACGATACATTTCCCACCGCGATGCATATTGCCGCTTATAAGCAAGTGGTGGATATTACACTGCCCGGCATGCAAAAACTTCGCGATACACTGAACAAAAAAGCAAATGCGTTCCAATCGGTTGTAAAAACAGGAAGGACCCATTTTATGGATGCTACCCCTCTCACACTTGGACAAGAATTTTCAGGATATGTTCAGCAAATTGACAACAGCATACGCGCCATCAAAAATGCCCTGGAGATGATCAAAGAACTTGCACTGGGAGGAACAGCGGTAGGCACAGGATTGAATGCTCCTAAAGGGTATGACGTGCTGGTCGCAAAAAAAATCGCTGACCTGACCGGGCTGCCTTTTATTACTGCCCCCAATAAATTTGAGGCCCTTGCTGCCCACGATGCCATGGTGGAGCTTTCTGGCTCTTTAAAACGCGCAGCTGTTTCTTTCATGAAAATTGCGAATGACATTCGTATGCTTTCATCCGGCCCCCGCTCAGGCATAGGAGAAATAATCATTCCGGATAACGAGCCCGGTTCATCTATTATGCCCGGAAAAGTAAATCCTACCCAACCTGAAGCACTCACCATGGTTTGCGCTCAAGTGATCGGCAACGATGTAGCTGTTTCGGTAGGCGGCTTAAGCGGACATTTTGAACTGAATGTATTCAAACCGGTGATCGCAAGCAATGTGCTTCAATCAGCCCGTTTGATCGGTGATGCATGTATCTCCTTCGAAAAAAATTGTGCGGCCGGAATTGAGCCTAACAAAGAGATCATCAAAAAGCATTTGGATAATTCATTGATGCTGGTTACCGCCCTCAACACGCATATTGGCTATGAAAATTCAGCCAAGATCGCCAAGAAAGCTCACAAGGAAAATAAAACCTTAAAACAAGCTGCCGTCGAGCTAGGCCTTTTGACAAACGAACAGTTCGACCAATGGGTTCGCCCGGAAGATATGACAGGGGGATTGAAATAACTATTTCTTCGCTGCCCCTTTTATTTTCTGCCCTCCGGTAATATCAAACTCCCGTTTGGTCTTTCCTTTTTTAGATACCACCACGGATCCTGCTATGGAAGAATCATCTGAAATAGTACCGTTTACTTTAACATCTTCTCCGTCGGCATTGGTTCCTTCACACGAAAAAGTGATCTCTTTGGTACCTGCCGTAGAATCGGCTTCCATCGAAGCAGTATATGGAGTTGGAGGGAAATGAATTTCTGAGGTCAACACTTTTGAATTGAATTTTTCACTCTTAAAGCTGATCTCATCCTTCGATATTTTTCCAACTTTTTTATTCGTTGTTTCAGTGATCTCAACCGTATAGGTCTTTCCACCCAAGAGCTGATCTTTTGGTTTTTTCTCCTTTTTTTGTGCGTACGAGCTTGTATGGATGGAGAATAATGCAATGACGAGGGTTGCAAGTGATAAAATAGTTGTTTTCATTTTTATTGAGATTATTTTATGGCGATATTATTTTTCAAAGGTAAAAAAAATTACATTTCCTCTGCATCTCTTTTAGAGCAGGCCAAGAGCAGATAAAACATGCACAAAATTCCTGTCCCGCGCAGGCAGGCTCATTTTGGTTGGGGGTACAAATTATTGCACTAATCGTATTGTTTTTTGCCACTAAGGCACCAAGACACAAAGAAGCACAAAAAACAGCCTTGTATTCTTAGTGAACCTTTGTGCTTTAGTGTCTTCGTGGCAATGGCTGTGCGGTTTTTTGTACACCCTTGTGGTTGAATACAATTTTAAATCAGAAATTTTACGTAAGTTTGTAGTATACATTCCGTAACCATTTTAAAGATGAAACAGATCTCCAGTTTTTTAGTTGCTTCCGGCCTATCGTTGTTTGCATCAGCAACTGTAATTACGGTAAGCAATAACATCAATAGCCCCGGTCAGTATAACAACCTTCAAGCAGCCGTGAATGCCGCTTCGAATGGCGACACGATCTACGTACATGGTTCCCCAACAAACTACGGAGGGGCGGTTATCAAAAAACGCCTCACTCTTATAGGCACAGGTCATAAGCCCAACAAAGTGAACACCCTGGTTTCACAGCTCGGCACCATTACACTAGACACTGTTTCAGCGGTTTCGGGCGCTTCAGGCACAAAGATCATCGGCTTTTCATTAAATGGAGTAACCGGATATGGAGGAACGGGCGGAACAAAGAACATACGTATCAGTAGGAATTATTTTGTTGCAGGAGGCACCAAAGCCGTTGTTACGAGCAAGGGATGGACGTTTGAAAATAATATTATCGGGTCGGGCTCTGTTAATGTAAAGAACAACGCATCGATCATCTTCCGTAATAATATTTTTGACAACTCGTATATTCTTTCATCCAATCAGCCCACTGTTATTATTTCGAATAATATTTTTCTGGGCGGCTCTCCATTGACTGCTTTTTCACTGGTAAGCAATGCGCTCATAGCAAACAATATTTTCAGCGGCTCTTCTCCAAAAGGAACCAGCACCGATAACAATACATTCAGCAATAACATCACCTACCAAACGGCTTACGACACTATTCCTTTCGGAACCAACATAGGCAGTGGAAATATCATCGCCAAAGACCCTAAATACAAAAATGTGACTGCGAACAACTTCAGTTATGCATTTGATTTTGCACTTGACACTATTTCTCCCGGCCTGAATGCCGGAACAGACGGAAAAGATGTTGGAATTTACGGAGGCGCTATGCCTTTTGTGGATATGACAGGATCTCCTGCCATCCCGCAGATCAAATCATTGGGGATCCTGAATCCGTTGATACCGGCAGGAGACAGCCTTCGCATTATTATTAAAGCGAACAAACAGAACTAAGAATATTTAATTGCAATTGTTTTGAAAAAAATTGTACATAAATTACTTTTGACTTTGGGTTTAGTGTTTGGAGCGTGGGGCCTTTCCTCTGCCCAGTCCATTGATTCAGCTGAATACTTTTACGACATCGATCCCGGTGTTGGAAATGCTACCCCATTTACAATCGTTTCGGGAGATACAACACTGGATTCAGTTTACACCAACACCACAGGACTTGCAACCGGGTTTCACAATCTTTATATGCGTGTAAAGGACAGCAATAACGTTTGGAGTTTATATGAAGGCGGAAAGTTTTATATATATGATACGATCGCACAGGCAATACCGGCATCCTACCCCATTGCTGCTGCTGAATATTTTTTTGATACCGATCCCGGTATTGACAGCGGCATTGCCATTACTTCTTTCACTGCCGCAGACACTGTACTGCTGATGGACACGCTGCCAAGTGCTCCGCTTACGGCCGGCACACACTATTTATATGTGCGTGTAAAAGACAGTATGAATATCTGGAGCCTGTGTGAGCGACAATCATTTGTGATCTGCAATTTTATTCCCGCAGCTGATTTTACGGCTGATACAGTTTGCCTGTATGATTCCACCACGTTTACCGACCTCACCACGAACCTGGACACCAGCGCTGCCTTCACATACACCTGGGATTTTAATAACGACCACATCATTGACGATACCACAAAAGGAAATACAACACATCTTTTCACAACAGCCGGCACTCATACTGTTTCGCTCGTTGTGAATAATACCAATGGCTGCACCGATACTGTTATGAAGGTGGTATATATTGATTCTCTTCCTGTACTGACATTCGCATTACCGGTCGATACGATTTGCAAGGCCGATACACTGCACCTTTCAGGGGGAAGTCCGGCCGGAGGATTTTATTCAGGCACGGGAGTATATGGCAGCACATTTTACGGTGACAGTGTGACCTCAGGCAACCACGTTATTTGGTACACCTATTATAACAGCGATTCCTGCATGGCAAAAATATCGGATAATTTATTTGTAAGCCATTGCACAGGGATCCAGGAATATGCAAGCCCGGGCCTTATGGTAACGATCACACCCAATCCATTTAACATAACCACATCAATCTCTCTTCACAGTTCTCGTCCTATCATAAATGCAAGGCTTATATTGTTCGATGTGTTTGGAAAAGAGATACGTGATCAGAAACTCGAGTCGGGAACTTCGCGCCTCGAACGGGGAACCCTCACCGCCGGAGTTTACTTTTACAAAGTGCTCACTGCGGAAGGAAGTTTTGCAACCGGAAAATTAGTGGTGGTTGATTAAATAAATTTCTCGCCTTTCTTCAACTTCACATCATTTACGAAATCGCGAATGCGCTGTTCGTCCTGCTTTTTGCAGATGAGAATAATATCATCTGATTCCACCACAATGTAATCCTGCAAGCCTTCCACGACCACCAATTTATCTTTGGAAATATTTACAATGCAATTCTTGCTATCATACATCATCACATTCTTACCAACTATGGCATTCTCTTTATCGTCTTTCGGAATATGATTGTATAGCGAACCGTAGGTGCCCAGGTCGCTCCAGCCGATGAGCGAAGAGCGCACGTACACATTATCCGCTTTTTCAAGCACCCCGTAATCCACCGAAATATTTTTGCAGGATGCGTATGCAAGTTTGACCCCATCTTCTTCTTTGGCAGTATTGTATTTTACCGATGCAAAAGCCCCTGCCATATCCGGAAGCAATTTCTGATATGCTTTTACAATACTTTTTGCCGACCAGATAAAAATACCGGCATTCCATAAAAAATCACCGCTCTGCAAAAAGAATTTTGCCATCTCCGCATCGGGCTTCTCGGTAAATGTTTTTACCTTTTTAATTCGGTCGTCCTTTTCTTTTACCGGAGATTCTATGAACTGAATGTAACCGTAACCGGTATCAGGCCTCGTAGGACGAATTCCCAGTGTGATAAGGCAGTCTTCCGAAGTTGATTTGCGGAAGCAGGATTTGATTGCCTTCACGAAAGTATCACCCTTAGAGATCAGGTGATCGGAAGGCGCAACCACCAGGTTTGCTTTTTTATTTTGAGAATATATTTTGTAGGCCGCATACGCTATACAAGGAGCTGTGTTTTTCCGTGCAGGCTCACACAAGAGGTTTTCCGGCTTCAGGTCAGGCAGTTGTTCCAGAACCAAACTGCGATAAGATTCATTGGTTACAACAAAAATATTTTCCTTCGGACAAATAGGAAGAAACCGATCAAACGTAGACTGTAAAAGCGTTCTACCTGTTCCAAGAATGTCTATGAACTGCTTAGGATTGGCTGTACGGCTCATGGGCCAGAAGCGGCTGCCGATGCCGCCGGCCATAATCACACAGTAATTATTTTTTGTTGGCATCTATTCAGGCAAGGTTTTTCAATGCACTTCTTAAGTTACCAATAATTCCCTCCGCATCTTCCAACTTGCAGGTTCCAACCGACAAACGATACCAACTTGATTCATCCGAGTCACCAAAAGCATAAAAAGGTACAATAGCCACCTTGGCTTCGTCCAATATATATTTAGTTACATCTTTTGTAGTAGCAAGAGTTTTTCCGTTCGATGTTTTTTTTCCATGCAGCGAGAATTGAACAGTTAAATAAATGGCCGCCTGCGGTGCGATCGAATCCACTTTGAACCCTTCTTTTTTAAGGTCCTGGAATCCTTTGTGAAATGCCGTAAGGCGGTCGCTGATCTTTTTTCGGATATCGGCAAGATAGGTGTCTACTGCAGAATCGTTCATAAGGTAACGTGCAGTTGCCATTTGTTCCGGACGCGGAGCCCAGGCTCCAATGTGTCCGAGCATGGATTTCATTTTGTCAATTATCTTTTTCGGCCCCATCCCCCATCCAACACGCACACCGGTTGCGGCAAATGATTTTGAAATACCATCGACAAAAAGTGTGTAGTCCTTCATTTCGGGGCGCAGCGATATCGGGTCGAAGTGTTTTGTATTTCCGAACGTAAGAGTCCAGTAGATCTGATCGTACATGAGGTAAACAGGCTTTTTGCCTTCTCCCCTTCTTGCATTTTCTTCCAGGATCATATCGCAGATATCAGCAAGCGCTTCTTTGGAAAGAGTGGTTCCTGTAGGATTCAGCGGAGAACAAAGAGAGATCAAATTCGCGGTCTTAATATGCTTTTTAATATCCGCAGCCACAGGCATGAAATTATTCTCCGGTTTGGTTTCAATTAAAACGGCCTTCGCCTGTGTAAGATGTACGTAGTGATTATTGTTCCAAGACGGTACAGGAAAAATAACTGTATCCCCCGGATCGAGGATGGTTTTGTAGATCGCATAAATGACCGGACGTGCACCGCAAGTAATAATTATATTCTCCATTTGAAAATCAAACCCATGCAGGCGTTTCAGAAAATGGCAAACAGCTGTGCGCAACTCGGGAACTCCTTCTGCAGGCGGATAATTTGTTTCGTCATTCTGGTATGCAGCAATGATCTCCTGTTTCAGTTCCGCAGGAATAGGGAATATCTTCGAATTAAAATCTCCAATAGTAAGATTATAGATCTTTTCTCCCTTCTTGATCTTATCATTCACCTCCCAGGCCAGTTTAATGATCTCAGATCCGATGATATTTTCAGCTATGTCGGAAATAATTAGCTCTTTGGATGCCGAGGTAGTTGCTGTGCTCATAAACTTATTTTATTGAGGGTGCTAAAATAAAGATTAATCCCACACCCCGACCCAATATTTCCCCTATGAAATGGGGTTAAGTTAACACCACTTTACATAGTGCATGTATGAGGTATTCCCGCTTCGTATGGGCATGCATGCATTTGAACCGGGTCCTTCTTTTTTCTCCCTTGATAAAAACCTCTTTAGAGTGTTTGGACTTGGAAGATACGATCCTGAACGATGTACCGGCTGCAATTCTTTCCAGCAAAAGTACATCCGCATCAGCATCAAATTTTTTAAGTACCCGAAATAAGTTCAGGTCGGAACAACTGGAAGCAGAAGGGCGCTGCATGTGCCTGTGCAAGGCAACTGAAATTTCTCCCGGAAAAATTCTTGACTCCTCCTCTGCTGATCTGTCCAGTGACAAGAAATGATCCAGCAATAGGCTGTAATCCGATTTCCATTCCCTGCCATGCGGATTCACCCTGCCTTTGTGCTTTTCCCAGGCTATAAGATGCGCGATCTCATGTATCAGCGTGACAAGAAATGCATATTTATTCAGGTCATGATTGATGGTGATCACGTGGTTCTTTCCGCTATGCGGAGGTGTATAATCACCTTCTTTCGTAGCCCGCGACTTTTTAACCTTTAATTTGAAATTGTA
>JAHEYK010000052.1 GCA_023251625.1 Bacteroidota bacterium | reverse complement strand
AAATAAACACCTTCCTTCAGATTCTCATTAAGAACGATCCGTTGAGAATTTAGTCCCTGAGCGATCCTTTTCTCTAGACAATGCTGAACCATTTTACCATCCAGAGAATACAGATCAGCAGAAATTGTCCCGGGCGCATCCACATCTATGGAGAGATCAAAATAACCTTTGACAGGATTCGGAAAAATATTGATCTGTGATGAAAGATCGTTTTGCTCTGAAACTCCTACAGCACTGGGTGTCAGTGTAAGTGTAGTAAAATAGCACTCATCCCCTGTTTCTACATTGTTGTTATTAGCCGCATTAAAGCAGGCGTACATTTTAATGTTTCCCACATTGGTCGCAGGTGCCTTCCATGTAAATGACCAGGAGCCCGTTGTAGAACTAAAATAAGTGCCGGGTTTTGTATGAAATACATACGTGCAGGTTTGGCAAATTCCGTAGCCCGGAACCTGGGTTTGGGTATTGGCCGGATCTGTAATGGTGATAGTTCCTTCATTGGTATGGTTCGCAGCCAAAAGCACCACCAACTGAAATCCAAAACGCATTCTTGATGCATGGGTGATAGTTGGAGTAATCGTATAGGTTTGACCGGGTACATAAACCGATCCGCCACTGGATATTATAGACACGGTTGCAGGGCCGGTGTTATCAGGGATACTGCCGCTATGACAAGCATTTGTGCCTTCCGTGCCGCTGCAGGTCTTTTCACCGGGAGCATTGGTGTTATAGGGCGGCCCACCGGCACTTTTGAGCATGCATCCATTGTCTGTGATAGTATCCAGAACAGATGCAGAGATCAATCCAAGGGAAATAAGAAAAATACCATTTATAATAAGTGTGGATCTTTTCATGTTTAACGGGATATTACGATCTTTTTGTATTCAGCTTTTCCATCATGCACCACAGAAACAAAATACACTCCTGTCTGGTTGGCAGAAAGGTCGAGAAGCCCCGACTTAAGAGAAGAAGAGGAATATATTTTCAGCCCGGATGAATTATATACAGAACAAGCACCTTCTACCTGTATCAGATGAAATTCCCCGCTGCTTATGGTAGGAAAAATGGACCAGATGGCAGGAGGCCCATCCATTGTAAGTTGCCTGGTGTAGGTATAATCGCCCGAATCGGTTCCGTCATCGTTGGCTGCAATGGATGCCACATAAAAAGTAACAGGCCCATCGTTGGTTTCCGGTGCTATCCAGTTAAATGTCCATTTGCCAAGTCCGGAGGAAACAGCATCTGTGCCGGGATAGGTATACGTAATGTATCTTCTGGATGCTAAATTTCCGTATCCATCAATAATTTGTGTACGCTGAGGGTCAGTAAGTTTGATCGTACCTGCATTCGTATGGTCTGAATTTCTCAGGGCCAATACCTGAAATCCAAAGCGGACAAGGCCGGGGTTGCTGATAGAGACTGTAACAGGATATGTTTTTCCTGTTTCATATTGGCTGATGCCATTTTCGGTTGTGATAGATAATTCCGCGCTACCTGAATTGACCTTAAAATCAGAATGGCATCCGCTGGTTGAGCAATCTTTTTCATCCGGAGCGCCTGTGCTTTGTGCCGGAGCACCTGAACTCATGGGATCAGGGAGGTTATTAAAGGCAACAAAGGCAAATGCCGAGACAATAATTGTAATGGTAATTTTCTTCATGAAATTGAACTTAATACTAAGTTGATATACAAAGGAACAAAAATAACTTGAAATACGCAAATCATATCTTCACACCGATCACGCAGATATCGTCTACCTGTTCGAGTTCTCCCATCCAGGTAACAATAGTTTTATTGAGCAACTCCCGCTGCTCCGGCATTGGAGTGCCATTCATTGTTGCCAACATGTTCTTGAACTGATTGTATTTGAATTTCTTTTTCGCTTCACCGCCAAACTGATCGGCAAAACCATCCGAGAAAATATACAAACTGTCATCATGCTTCAACTCGATAGAGTGGTTCGTGAATTTTCTTCTGTGCTCAAAAGCTCCAATAGGCTGCTTATCCCCTTTTGTTTCGATCAATTCCTTATTTCTAATGATGTATAGAGGATTGTTTGCTCCGGCAAATTCGAGCTGCTTTGTTTTTGGATCGTAGCAGCAAAGCGCTATATCCATTCCATCATTTATCTGGGTCTTATTATTTTGTCCGAATGTTTCTTCTACCAATTCCGTAAGTTTATCCAGTATCTCAGCAGGTTTTGTCAGCTGAAATTCATTGATAGATCTGTAAAGTCCGTTGTGCCCGATGATACTCACAAATGCACCCGGCACACCATGGCCGGTACAATCTACAACAGCGAAATATATCTTACCCGCTTTTTCAGTGACCCAGTAAAAATCTCCGCTCACGATGTCTTTGGGCTTATAGAGCACAAATGCATCCGGCAATAATTTTTTTACGATCTCATGCGGAGGCAGGATCGCATCCTGAATTCGTTTTGCGTAATTAATACTATCAGTGATGTGCTTATTCTTTTCTGATATAATAATATTCTGATTTTTTATCTCCGACTCCACCCTTTTCAATTCGGTAATATCCGAATCGATAGCGACCAGATTTTTTATCCTTCCGTCCTTCCCAACAATGGGTGTCATGGTGGTTTGAACCCATATCTGATTACCGTCCTTCGTAATATTCATGACCTCGTACGCTGCAGGCTTGAATTTTTTTACGCACTCGTCAACGATATCTTTTATCTTGGGGTTACCACTTACATCCAATATGCTAGTGCGGTTATTACTTTTAAGATCTTCCAATGAATAACCGGTAAGTCTTGTATAACTGGAATTCACCCATTCTATGTTAGCATTTGCATCGGCAATGATTATGGCGTTGTCAGTCCCGCTGGCGACAATAGATAACTTAGCAAGCTCTTCCTTCTGTTGTTCTATTTCAGCAGTACGCTCCTTTACCTCCGCTTCCATGTTTCCAAACAAACGAGCATTTTCCAACGCAATAGAAACGTAAATCGCCAAGGTGCGAATGATGTCGATCTGATATTCTGTATACGTGTTTTTCTTGAAGCTCTGAAAGGAGATAACACCGATCTTCTTATTGTTAGTACTGAGCGGTAAATATATAAGCGACTCCGGTGTTTCGCCTGAAACCGGGGCCGGCACATTCTGTCCGGGAAAATACTTGCTGAAGTCCCTTTGAAAATCATTCAACACCAGCTCTTTTTGATGGTCGAAACACCAGACAGCCGGACGGGATTTATCATTCAGATCATACGAATATAAAGGCTGCTTTACATTTTTTTCTATTGCACCTGGAACAAAAAGCTGATTTTTATTTGCATCGTAAATCCCGATCAGAAAGATGGGCGCATCCATCAACCTGTTGATACTTTCATATACCTTTTCAATGATCTCCTCCACCAGTAAAGAGGCCGTTATCTCACGGCCAATATCACTCAATAGCTTCGTATTGCTGTAGGATCGTTCGATCTCCTCTTTTTGTTTCACCACCTGGGCGGTACGTTCAACTACTTTTTGTTCTACATCTTCATACAACAGCGCATTCTCCAGCGCAATGGAAACAAAAACGGCCAGGCTTCGTACAACACTCAGGTGAAACTGGGTATATGCATTTTTCTCAAAGCTCTGGATGGTCAGAACGCCAAACACTTTTTTGTCTTTGGAAACGAGCGGGAACCAAATAGATGACTCGGGCATTTCACCTACCACAATGCTGGGAGGAGGGCTATTGGGTATGTAATTATTGTACTCCTTTAAATAATCATTGACAAAAACTTCCTTTACATTTTTGAAAGCCCACACGGCCAGGCGAGTATCCTCTGTCAAGCTATATCTTGCCGAGGGCAAAATATTTCCTTTTTCTATGCCAAGCGGGTAATCGAGGCTCTGTTCATTCTCGTTATAAATGCCGATCCAAAACGAAGAGGCATCCATCAGTGTATTTACATTCTTGTAAACATTTTGAATAATATTTTCTACCGACAAAGATGCTGTTATCTCCCTGCCGATCTCACTAAGCAATTTAGCACTTTGAAACGATTGTTCCAATTGTATATTGGATTTTTTCTTTTGTCTGTAACTACGAAAAACAAAGAACATAAGGCCTAAAGACAAAATAACTCCCGCGATGGCTGAATAGGTCAGTGTGCGCTGGCGCTTCAAGTCGGTTGCTTTCAACAGGGCATCCTTGTTCAGCAATTCGATGGCCTTTTGATTTTTTTCATTCTCAATACTGAAGTTCATCCGGCTTACACGGTCTGAATTCTCCTGGTTCACAATGGTATCCCGTATCTTGGAAAATAATCTGTAATTCTGGTATGCCTTTTTAAAATCATTCGTCTTTTCGTAACATATAGACAAACCCGAATAAGAATTTTTCATCTCATACACATTGTTCTGGCCTTTTGACAATGCCAGTCCTTTTTGCAAACAATCGATCGCCTTATTGTACTGCGCCATATTCACATATGCATTTCCTATATTGTTCCATGCCTCGGCTACCCCACCAAAATCCTTACTTGCATTAAAGATCTTCATAGCCTTTGTGGAGTATTCGATCGCTTTTTCGTAAGCGCCCAATTGATTATATATGATTCCCAAGTTGCCAAGGGGATAGGCAACACTCGCTTCATCATCTATCTCTGAATAATATTTGTACGATTTCAACTGGCACTCAAGCGCTTTTTGAAAATCACCCACCAACTGATAAGACCATCCCGCATTATTGTAGGCAAGTGCCAGATTTTGTTTATCCCCAAGTTTTTCTCTTATAGCAAGTATTTTAAGCGAGTACTCAAGCAGTTTATGATAGTTGCCTGTTTTCTCATAAAGGCCACCAATGTCAAAATAGTCTGAGGCTATTTCTTTAAGATTTTTTTGCTGCTCATGCAAGTTCAGAGATTTATTCAGATACTCCGATGCTTTTTCAAAATCTCCTTCGCTGGAATAAAATACTCCCAGCTTATTATACAGATACGCCAATACACTGTCGGTGGATGTTTTGGTGACCATTTCCTGGGCTTGCTCAAGATATTCTGCAGCCTTTTTACTGTCTTTAAGTTTTTTATACTGTACATCCCACAACTGAAACAACACGTCAGAGATCAGCATCGTATCCCGAATTTCCCTGTACAAATTCAGTTGCTCCTCAAGGTCAAAAACAGCCCGGGATAACTCCCCTGTTTCAAGATATATCTTGGCTAGTTTATTATGACAAGTAGCTATTTTTGTTTTTCTTCCATCTTGCGTTTCAACAGAAAGTGCTTTGGTGTATTCCTGAATTGCTTTGGAATAATTATTCTTATACTTATAGTAATCACCGCTTCTTCGCAATAAATTGCCAAGTTCCCTGGTATGTTTTACTTTTTCAGCAAGGGCAATACCTTCATTGATGTAGGGGAGTTCTTCTTCGTATTTATCCAGCAGATACAGTTCCCACGTAAGAGATGAAAGTGTATTTACTTTATTCGTGTCGTCCTTTTGCACCTTCAACACTTTTTTGAGGCTGTCAATAACCTGTGCTTTGGAAATAGTGCATAAAAAAACAAACACCGAAACGGAGCAAATGATCTTAGCAGGATATTTTACAAATGAGACCACGGGAATAAATAAAAGATCAATTATACTTTAACAAGAAATATCTCTTTTAGTTTAGACAAGCAAAAATCAATTTCTTCTTTCGTATTGTATTTACTGAATGAAAAACGAACAGAAGGGCGGTTCATGTCTGAACCAATATTTTTCAGCACATGCGAACCCTGATTGCTACCGGAAGTGCATGCACTTCCTCCGGAAGCAGCAATTCCTGCTATGTCAAGATTAAACAGCATCATCTCTGCATTTTCTGTAGCCGGAAAATGAACATTCAGCACGGTATAAAGCGAGCTCCCTTTGGCGTCTCCGTTGAATTCAACACCGGGAATGTTTTTTTCTAATTGTTCGATCATATATGTTTTCAAACCCTGGATATGCGCCTGATGTGCTTCCATATCACGATGTGCGATCTCAAATGCTTTTCCGAGGCCAACAATGCCATACAGGTTTTCGGTACCCCCGCGCATGTTCCTTTCCTGGGAGCCACCATACATAAAAGGGTTGATCTTTATTTTGCTGTTCAGATACAAAAATCCAACCCCCTTGGGCCCATGAAATTTATGTGCAGCTCCATTGACCATGTGCACATTCACGCCTTGCAGGTCCAATTTATAATGAGCCATGGTTTGCGTGGTGTCGCAATGGAATATTGCATTGTATTTTTCGCACAGGTCGCCCACTTTTTTCAACGGCAGCAGGTTTCCTATTTCGTTATTTGCATGCATGAGGGATACCAAACTCTTGTCGTTTGAAGAAAGCAGTGCCTCCAAATTTTTTAAATCCACATGGCCCTGCTTGTCAAGATCGACAAAGCTGAGCTTGATCTTTCCATCCTTTTCAAGCACTTCGAGGCAATGCAATACGGCATGATGTTCTATTTTACTGGTTATAGCATGTTTAATGCCCAGATCATGAATAGCACAGCGAATAGCCGTGTTGATGGCTTCGGTTCCTCCGGATGTAAAAAATATTTCAGAAGGAGATACATTCAAATTCTTGGCGATGATCTTCCTGGCTGTTTCAATGCCCGACCTTGTCTTTCTACCGAAAGAATGAATAGAAGATGGATTACCAAAATGCTCGGTCATATAAGGAAGCATGGCATCAAACACCTCTTTGTCCAGAGCGGTAGTGGCCGCATTGTCTAAATATACTTTCATCTGAACTATTTATTAAATTTATGGACAGATGGAACTCCATGATTGCGAATCACTGAAGGAAAATGCTGTTTATTTCTGTTCGCAATCATGTTCGTTTCATATTAATGTCCGTTACGATTAGACTTAATAAGTTCTTTTATATCTGCAATAATTTTTTGTGCAAGATTATCAGCTGTAGATTGTGATTCACTTTCAGAATAGATACGGATAATGGGCTCGGTGTTCGACCTGCGAAGATGCACCCATTCCTTTCCAAATTCAATTTTGACCCCATCTACGGTGTTGACAGGCTGGTTTTTATATTTCTCCTTAATACCCACTAAAAGTTTATCTACATCAATTCCGTTGATGAGTTCAATTTTATTTTTTGAAATATGATAATCCGGATAAGAAGCCCGAAGCATGGAGCAGGACTTTCCGAATTTGGCAAGATGTGTCAGGAACAAGGCAATGCCCACCAGCGCATCCCTGCCGTAATGAATCTCCGGATAGATGACACCTCCGTTTCCTTCTCCACCGATAACTGCTTTATGTTTTTTCATCATCTCCACTACATTCACTTCACCGACTGCGGATGCATAATAAGCGCCTCCTGCCTTTTCTGTAACATCTCGAAGCGCGCGTGTAGAAGATAAATTAGAAACTGTATTTCCCTTCTTATTATGCTTTAAAATGTAATCAGCCACAGCAACCAGGGTATATTCTTCTCCAAACATTTCTCCATCTTCACAAACAATGGCGAGTCGGTCTACGTCCGGGTCGACAGCAATTCCCAAATGTGCTTTGTTCTTTCCAACAGTTTTTGAAAGATCACGCAAATGTTCAGGCAGGGGTTCCGGGTTATGCGCAAAATCTCCGGTTGGTTCGCAGTTCACTTTAAAGATATGCTCAACGCCCAACGCTTCCAAAAGCATAGGCACCGCAATCCCTCCGGTAGAATTCACAGCATCCACAGCTATGCGGAATTTTTTTTCACGGATAGCTTTCTTATCCACCAAAGGCAAAGCAAGTATCTTATCAATATGTTTCTTCAAATAATCATTCACTTCTTTTCTTTGTCCGAGCGACTGTACTTCCTGGAAAGTAATATTCTCTCCCTCCGCGATCTTTAAAACCTGCTGGCCATCCTTCTCAGAAATAAATTCTCCATGATGGTTCAGGAGTTTTAATGCGTTCCATTGTTTGGGATTATGGCTCGCGGTGATAATGATACCTCCATCGGCCTTTTCATCGGTCACAGCTACTTCAACAGTGGGGGTTGTAGAAAGTCCCAGGTCGATCACATCCACTCCCATTCCGAGCAACGTAGACGAAACCAATTTACTCACCATTTCACCTGAAATGCGGGCATCCCTGCCCATGACCACTTTTGCCCGTTGGGCCTTTGTCTTGGGTTTAAACTGATTTAACATCCACGCTCCATAGGCGGAAGTGAATTTTACAATATCAGAAGGGGTCAGGTTTTCACCCGACTTGCCTCCAATGGTGCCACGAATTCCGGATATGGATTTTATTAACACAATAGCTGATTTTAAGCATTACAAAGATAATTTTTCGCGCCAAATAAGAGGTAAAAATTATACACTATCGTGCATGATTTGAAAATAACAGTTATTGATTTTCTGTTAACTTTGTTTGAATGCAGCACGATGACCTTATCAAGCGGTTTGAGGAATTACTAGCGAATAACACCCGCAGTTTTTTTGATTCGGACGAGTTCGATATCTTGATCGATTATTATCTTACCGCAAATCAATATCACAAAGCTATTAAGGCAGTAGATTTTGCACTGGAACAATACCCTTATTCCATTGATTTTTTGATCCGGAAGGCCCAGCTATTGAGCGCAAACAAAGAAACCCGTAAAGCACTCGAACTTTTGGTGCAGGCTGAAGCAATTGACCCCATTCATCCGGAGATCTTTATGACCCGCGGATCTATTTACAGCATCATAGGGCTCCCTGAAAAATCCGTTGAGAATTTCAAGCTTGCTATTGAACATGCAGCAGGGGCTCAAGAGATCGTTGAGGACGGGTATCTATACCTTGCTTTTGAATACGAGAATCTGGAACAGTATGAAGATGCGATCTATTGCCTCAAAAAAACGATCGACCTCAATCCTAAGAACAACGCTGCGCTTTATGAACTTTCATTTTGCTTTGAAGTATGCAGTAAAGACAATGAAGCCGTAGAATACTTTGATAAATTTCTGGATAAGCATTCCTACAGCGACTGTGCCTGGTTCAATCTGGGGGTGGTCTATAACCGGCTGGGCCTTTTTGAAAAAGCGATAGAGGCATACGATTACGTGATCGCCATCAAAGAAGACTTTGCCCCTGCTTATTTTAACAAAGCAAATTCACTGGCCAATGTCAACCAACTGAAAGAAGCAATTGCCTGCTACGAAGAAACCTTCAAATACGAAAAGCCGGAAGCAATTACGTATTGTTACATCGGAGAGTGCTATGAGAAATTAAAAAACTTTGAACAATCGCTTATCAATTATAACCGCGCTACTTCACTTGATCCCAACTTAGGCGATGCATGGATCGGCATGGGAATCGTAATGGATCAACAGGATAAGCTTACAGAAGGAATTCATTACCTGAAAAAGGCGATCGAGATCGACAAAGCAAACGCAGATTATTGGTACGTGTTGGGTGACGCGTATCAAAAATTAGGTTTTGCGGAAGAAGCAAAAGAGTCCTATAAAAAAGTGATTGAAATTGACCCTGCACTCGAAAATATATGGCTCGATTATTCCAATTTGCTTTTTGAAGAGGGAGATAAAGAAGAAGCGGTTGAAGTTCTTGCCCTGGGCATCAAGCACCATCCCGATAACGCAGAACTCTTTTACCGCATGGCAGCATGCCTGCTTTGGGTAGGTAAAAAACAGGAGGCCCTCACCTACCTCCAAAGTGCCTTGCAACTCGATTACAAAAAACACAAAGAGATATTCAAATTCCTTCCGGAACTACGCAAGAACAGAACGGTATTGGATATGATAAAATCCTACAGAAAAAGATGAAGGCCCCATCCCTACCTTCCCCTCCAGGGAAGGAGGAAGGGCGAGAAGCAATAAATAAATTATGAAAACAAATAAACAACATAAAGTCCTCCCTGAAGGGGAGGATTTAGGAGGGGCTTCAAAATGAACGTTGAACTCACGCACCTTCCTAAACGTACTTCCAGGCCACGAAAAGACGGCATCACCATGGTCATGGACAAAGGACTCAGCCTTCGGGAAGCAGAAGACATGATCGCTTCTTCAGGAGATTATATAGATTTTGTAAAACTTGGCTTCGGAACATCGGTCATTACAAAAAACCTTGCTGAAAAAATTCAACTGTACAAAAAAGCAGGTGTTAAAACTTATTTCGGAGGAACTCTATTTGAAGCATTCATCGTCAGGGGAATGTTTGACGAATATCTTGCCTTCATTGATAAATACCAACTGGAAGCTGCTGAAGTCTCTGATGGTTCCATTGAGATCGATCATGACAAAAAATGCGGATACATCAGCAAACTGGCAAAAAAATACACTGTACTTTCTGAAGTGGGCTCCAAAGAAGAAGGGGTGATCATTCGCCCTGCCAAATGGATAACCATGATGAACAAAGAACTCGCTGCCGGGTCATGGAAAGTAATCGCGGAAGCCCGGGAAAGCGGAACCGTAGGAATTTATCGCTCCAGCGGACATGCACACACGGCTCTTGTAAACAAGATCACCACCAGTGTAAAACAGGAAAACATCATCTGGGAAGCACCACAAAAATCCCAGCAAGTTTGGTGGATAAAACAATTAGGTGCGAATGTGAATCTCGGAAACATTGCTCCGCACGAGGCACTATCACTTGAAACATTAAGATTGGGATTACGCGGAGATACATTTTTCAGTTTTCTACCTAAAGAATTAAATAAAAAAGTCTAATAAATATTTTTTTTATGAAAGAAGTTACGGTAACTGAACTAAAAAAAATGCTGGACACCAAAGAAGATTTTCAGCTGATCGATGTTCGCGAAGAATATGAAACCGAAATTGCCAACATAGGCGGAGAATTGATCCCCATGGGCGATGTGATGGATAACCTGAATAAAATTTCCAAAGACAAAAAGGTGGTAGTATACTGCCGGAGCGGAGGACGTTCAGGTACGATCACTCAAGCTCTCGAAGCACAGGGCTTTAAGAACATTTACAACATGAAGGGAGGCATTCTCGCCTGGGCAAGCGAAATAGACCCTTCCATGGCCAAATATTAATACGATCTTGAAAGAATTATTTACTCATATCCTTCATCTCGATTTCGAGTGGCTTTTCAGTAATTATGACAGAACCGTGTATGTGATCTTGTTCCTGGTGATCTTTATTGAGACAGGAGTGGTTGCTTTTCCTTTCCTTCCCGGAGATTCACTCTTATTTACTGCAGGCTTGTTTGCTCGTCTTGGCTATATGGACATGAGTTTCCTCGTTCTACTGCTTTTCTCTGCCGCAGTGATAGGTGATAATTCCAATTATTGGATCGGTCGGATGGTCGGACTGAGAGTTTTAAAATTAAAATTCGGTGGCAAAGACCTGGTGAAACAGGAATACCTTGACAAAACACATTCTTTCTATGGCAAATATGGAGTGAAAACGATCATCATGGCACGATTCGTTCCCATTGTACGCACCTTCGCACCATTTGTCGCCGGCATTGCCGAAATGAATTATAAAAAATTCCTCACCTTCGATATTATTGGAGGTGCCATCTGGATCCTGAGCCTGACATTTGCAGGCTATTTCCTCGGAGAGATCGCCTGGATCAGAAAAAATATAGAACTGGTTGCTCTGGGAATAATCTTTCTTTCAGTTCTTCCTATTATCATTGAAGTAATAAAGCATAAAAAGAAATCACCCCTACCCTAAAGGGAGTCTGACAGAAATGCAAGAATGTCGACAGAAAAAAGCACAACTAAGAATAATTTGCAGCCCCCTTTAGGGCGGGGGGTAAGAACCTTCGGCCTCATTGGCTTCCCCCTCTCCCACTCTTTCTCTCAAAAATATTTTACCGATAAATTCAAGAAAGAAGATATTACAGATTGTGAGTTCAAAAACTTTTCGCTCGAAAATATAAATGAGTTTTCTGCTCTTCTAAAAAACAATCCAACTCTCTGCGGACTTAGCATCACGATCCCTCACAAGCAAAACGTGATTAAATTTCTGGATGAAATAGATCCTGCAGCAAAACATATAGGTGCAGTTAATTGTATCAGGGCGTCATTGCGAGGGCAAAGCCCGAAGCAATCTCCCATAGAAGATAGATTGCTTCGTCCTGATCAAAGCACCAGGACTCGCAATGACGTGTATCTGACAGGATACAACACGGATATTTTTGGCTTTGAGCAATCCCTCGCACCCCTTTTAAAATCCCATCACACACAAGCACTAATACTTGGAACCGGAGGAGCCGCAAAAGCAGTTGCTTATGTTTTAGATAAATTGAAAATTAAATACAGGTCAGTTTCAAGAAGCAAGGGAGATATTGTTTACTCAAGCTTAAACCAAAATACTATTAATGAGCACCTATTAATAATCAACACAAGTCCCCTCGGCATGTTTCCTAAAGTGAATGACTGCCCAGATATTCCTTATGAGTTTATTACTCCTAAACATTTACTTTATGACCTCACCTATAATCCCGAAGAAAGTCTATTTCTAAAAATAGGAAAAGAAAAAGGTGCACAGATCAAGAATGGGTTGGAGATGCTGCATGTTCAAGCAGAGAAGGCTTGGAAGATCTGGAATGACACCCCCAACCCCTAAAGGGGAGCAAAGCTTTTTACTAAATTTACAGAACCTGATCATCCTTCTCCCTTTAGGGACGGGGTAAGAGCTATTATGGATTTCAAACTCACCTCCGACTTCTATCCCACCGGCGATCAGCCCGAGGCGATCAAGCAATTGGTGAAAGGACTCAAAGATGAGATGCCTTTTCAAACCTTACTAGGAGTAACAGGATCCGGTAAGACTTTTACAGTTGCAAATGTCATTCAGCAGGTACAGAGACCAACACTTATACTCAGCCACAATAAAACACTTGCCGCACAGCTATTTGGCGAGTTCAAGCAGTTCTTCCCAAAAAATTCGGTGGAATATTTTGTTTCTTATTATGATTATTATCAGCCGGAAGCATTCTTGCCCTCCACCAATACCTTCATTGAAAAAGATATGGCGATCAACGATGAGATCGAGAAGTTTCGTCTCAGCGCCTCCTCGGCCCTGCTTTCAGGAAGACGAGATGTGATCGTGATTTCCTCGGTATCCTGTATCTACGGTATTGGAAATCCTGCCGAGTTCCATAAAAATATTATTTCAGTTAAAAAAGGCCAAAAGATCACCCGCAATAAATTTCTGCACCAATTAGTAGCTTCACTCTATTCCAGAACAGAAGTGGAATATGAAAGAGGTAATTTTCGTGTGAAGGGAGATACAGTAGATATCAACCTGGCCTATGCAGATTATTCTGTTCGTGTTTTATTTTTCGGGGATGAGATAGAAGAGATAAATACTTTTGAATCCTCAACCGGAAGAATGATGGAAAAGTTTGATGATTACATTATTTACCCTGCGAACATTTTTGTCACTTCCCCTGACACCATCAACAAAGCGATCCAGAACATACAACTCGACCTTGGCAAGCACGTGGATTATTACAACGAAATTGGAAAACCACTGGAAGCAAAGCGCATTTACGACCGCGTAACGCACGATGTGGAAATGATGAAAGAACTGGGCTATTGCTCGGGCATTGAAAACTATTCCCGTTATTTTGACGGGCGGAAACCCGGCACTCGCCCCTTTTGCCTGCTGGATTATTTTCCAAAAGATTATTTAATGGTCATTGATGAAAGCCATGCCACCATTCCGCAGATACACGCCATGTACGGAGGCGACCGCTCCCGCAAAGAAGTCTTAGTGGAATACGGATTCCGCCTTCCTGCAGCCATGGATAACCGTCCCTTGAAGTTTGAAGAGTTTGAATCCTTGTTGAACCATGTGATATTTGTGAGCGCAACTCCTTCGGAATTTGAACTACAGAAATCCGAAGGCATTGTTGTGGAGCAATTGATACGCCCTACAGGGTTGATCGATCCATTAATTGAAGTTCGACCAACCTTAAATCAAATTGATGACTTGCTGGAGGAAATACGCAAAGTATCGGAGCGCGATGAACGAACCCTTGTAACTACACTTACCAAACGTATGGCAGAAGAACTTGCCAAGTTTTTGGCGAATGCAGGGGTGAGATGCAGATATATCCATTCTGATATTGATACCATGGAGCGCGTTGAAATTCTACGTGATTTGCGTCTTGGACTTTTTGATGTGCTCGTAGGAATAAATCTTTTGCGCGAAGGCCTGGACCTTCCCGAAGTTTCGCTGGTGGCGATTTTGGATGCCGACAAAGAAGGCTTTCTCCGCTCCGAGCGCTCGCTGGTGCAAGTGGTAGGAAGAGCTGCAAGAAATGTGAATGGCAAAGTAATTATGTACGGAGACAAAGAAACCGACTCGATGCGAAAAACCATGGAGGAAACCACCCGCAGAAGAAAAAAGCAGATCGAATATAATTTCAAACACAACATCACCCCTACTTCCATCGTAAAATCTAAAAGCAAGGTGTCCCCGCTCGGAGGAGGTACGGGAAATAGTATACCCTATGCATACATTGAAAAAGAAACCCTCGACTACGCTGCCGATCCTGTAGTGCAATACATGAGCAAAGAAGCCATCGAAAAAGCAATCGTACGCCTCCGGAAAGATATTGAGAAAGCCGCCAAAGAAATGGATTTTATTGAAGCGGCAAGGTTGAGGGATGAGTTATTTGCTATGGAGAAAAGATTGGAGAAAAAATAATTATTTATTGTACTCAAACTTCAAAAGCCGTTTTGTCAAATAGCTGGAGGTCGTCAGTCACCCTACTACTTTACAATGAATATGTATTTTTGTTCCGTAGGAACAAAATGCCGGTAGAATAAAAATCATCCACCCCATCCTTGTCCCGTAGGGACAAAATAACAACAATGGCAAACACATACACGCAGATCCATATTCAGGTAGTATTTTCCGTGAAAAACAGGGAATGCATTATTGGCAAGGCATGGAAAGATGAATTATATAAATATATGACAGGGATTATCCGCAATCATGGGCATAAAGTTCTTGCCATAAACGGCATGCCCGATCATATTCATATTTTTTTCGGCATGAGGCCTGTGCAATCTCTATCTGATCTGATGAAATATGTAAAAGGAGATTCATCAGAATGGATCAATAAAAAGAAATTTATTCAAGGCAAATTTTCCTGGCAAGAAGGGTTTGGAGGATTTTCTTATGCAAAATCGCAAATCCCACAGGTAATTTCCTATATCGAAAGGCAAGAAGAACACCATCGAAAAAAATCTTTTATAGAAGAATACACGAGATTTTTAAAAGCATTTGATGTGGAATATGATGAGCGGTATATTTTCAAACCGATTGAATATTGAAGGGAATCTATTGCGTCCCGATGGGACGCGGGAATATCTGTCTATTCTTTTTCTACCGATATCATGTCCCTACGGGACATCCTTCTTATGGTATAAGAATCTCTCTCTCATTATTTTTTACCGATATCATGTCCCTACGGGACATCCTTCTTATGGTATAAGAATTTCTCTCTCATTATTTTTTACCGATATCATGTCCCTACGGGACATCCTTCTTATGGTATAAGAATCTCTCTCTCATTATTTTTACCGATATCATGTCCCTACGGGACATCCTTCTTATGGTATAAGAATCTCTCTCTCATTATTTTTTACCGATATCATGTCCCTACGGGACATCCTTCTTATGGTATAAGAATCTCTCTCTCATTATTTTTTACCGATATCATGTCCCTACGGGACATCCTTCCTTATGGTATCAGAATATCTCTCGCATTTTTTTTCTACCTATATAGTGTCCCTACGGGACATTTTCCCAATAGCATCAGTCGATAAGATAAAATCAAGGCGTACTACCCGCAAACAACGAATCGGCAAAAGCTTTTTTGTCAAACAGCTGAAGGTCGTCTATCCCCTCGCCTACCCCAATATATTTAACGGGTATCTTAAATTTATCGGAGATGCCAATCACCACTCCACCTTTTGCTGTACCGTCCAGTTTAGTAAGGGCAAGGGCAGTCACTTGGGTCACTTCGGTAAATTGCTTGCATTGTTCAATGGCGTTCTGTCCGGTGGAGGCATCCAGAACTAGCAGTACTTCGTGAGGGGCATCGGGTATCACTTTTTGTATCACACGTTTTATTTTGAAGAGCTCGCTCATTAAATTAGTTTTATTGTGCAGTCGGCCTGCTGTGTCAATAATCACCACATCCATTTTTTTCGCAACAGATGAGCTCACGGTATCGAAAGCCACCGCAGCAGGGTCAGCGTTTGCGCCTTGTGAGATTATCTGCGCATCAGAGCGCTTTGCCCAGATGGTAAGCTGTTCAGCCGCGGCAGCACGAAAAGTATCTGCAGCTCCCAGCATTACACTTTTACCTGCTTTTTTAAAGTTATGTGCCAGTTTCCCAATGGTGGTGGTTTTGCCTACGCCATTAACGCCCACTACTAAAACAACATATGGTGAGCCCCCCTCCCTACCTCCCCAAGGGGAGGAAAAATCCTCCATTGGATTTGCTATAAGTAATGATGATATGTCTTCTTTCAGAATTTCATTGAGGCGTTCTGTTCCTATTTTTTTCTCTTTTTCAATTCTATTCTGAATGTTGGAAATTATTTTGAGCGTGGTTTCAGTTCCCACATCTGCAGTGATGAGGGTTTCTTCAAGGTTGTCGAGCACCTCGTCATCCAAAATGGCCTTTCCGGTAACGATCTTTCCAAGACGGGAAAGAAATCCTTCGCGCGTACGGAGAAGTCCAGTATCCAGTTTTTTCTTAGAGAAGATGTTGAAGATGCTCATATACCAAAAAATAAATCCCGTCCGGAAATGATCCTGAACGGGACTACTTACATAATTTCTAAAAGTTATTTTGTCTTAAAGAAATCAGCTACGTGTTCTGAATTCACAATCTGCTCTCTGAATGTGTAAGCGCCTGTCTTAGGTGATTTCACCATTTTGATAACACGGGTAAAGTCTTTTCCTTTTCCGGTTTTTAATGTAGCAACTACTTTCTTAGCCATGGTATTTAGAATTAATAATTATAATTTCCTTGGTTACTAATAACGAATTTATTACAAATGTTACGAATCGCGGGTGTATTTATTTGTAATATTCGTTTCTGATTCGTTATTGGTATCCTATTTTATTTCTTTGTGAAGTGTCATTCTCCTGAGAATAGGATTGAACTTTTTGAGTTCCATTCTTTCAGGATCGTTTTTTCTGTTCTTAACAGTGATATAACGCGATGTGCCGGGTTTTCCGGATGCAGCATGCTCGGTGCATTCTAAAATGACCTGTATGCGGTTGCCTCTTTTCTTTGCCATTGTTTTTAGTTTTTACCCCGACCCTAAAGGGCGAAAACGATTGATTCGTTTTTGGGAACGCGAAGATAATATAGTTTAGCTTACTGGCAAAATGAAAAAATAAACTGAAAATATCAGACCCCCTTTAGGGTTGGGGTTTAGAATCACTTTTTGAGCAGGTTAAAAAGGCTCTCTTTCTTCATTATTGCTTCAATTTCATCGATTGTCTTGGGAACACATGCCGAAAGCACATCGGGCTCTGTTTCAGTAATAAGTACATCATCCTCGATACGGATACCTATTCCCCACCATTTTTTATCGCATTCTGAGTCTGCGGGGATATAAATTCCGGGCTCAACGGTTATAACACTGTTCGGCATTAGTTTGCCGTGAGTTCCTGCATCGTGCACGTCCAATCCAAGGTAGTGAGAAGTGCCATGAAAGAAATATTTAGCAGCCTCACCGGGAGTTTTAATAATACCAAGTTCCTGTAATCTTTTTTGAACTATTTCCATTGCGGCATTATGAGGCGCGCGAAAATACTCTCCGGGCTTGCATTTGAAGATACCGGCAGTTTGAGCTTCGAGTACTATGTTGTAAATAGTCTTTTGCTCTTCAGAAAATTTTCCATTTGCAGGAAAAGTACGGGTAACATCTGCACTATAGCCATGATATTCAGCTCCAACATCGCAAACCACTACATCACCTGAAATAAGTTTTTTTCGGTTAGACTCATAGTGCAAAATGCATGAATTATCCCCTCCTCCTACAATGCTCGGATAACCCGGATCCTCAGCACCTTTGCTTTTGAATACATATTCCACAATTGCTTCAGCATCGTATTCATGCATGCCCGGCTCCATGGCTTTCATGGCTTCCTGAATACCGGCACAGGTAATATTGATCGCCTTACGCATCTGGGTGATTTCTTCGGCAGTTTTTATCTCACGTAACTTTTCCATCATTTCTGCGAGGGAATACGTATCTGTCTTCTCCATGGAAAGAAATATCTTTTTGGAAAATTGTTTTTCAAGATCGTCCACATCCAATTTATCCTGCTTGAATAAATAGATCTTATTGGACGTGGAAAAATCCAATTTAAAATCTACTAACATGTCAGCGGTGAAAGCATGTTCTATACCTAGTATCTTGGTTGCACCCTCTGTCCCCAGCAGCTTTCCATCCCAGCGTTCGGTTTTAGGATTTCTATCCTTAAGAAACAGTACTTCATTCGTGGTAAATCCATCATATTGAATGTCATTTTTAAACACAAGTAACATAGCATTGGGCTCATTCAATCCTGTCAGGTAATAGAAATCGGGGTTTTGATGAAATTCATATTCTACATCGTTCGAACGTGTTTTTAAAGAGGAAGAAAAAAAGACTGCCACCGAACCATTCTCCATCAGCTTGCGCAGGGCCTCTCTCCTGCCGGAGTGGAATTCTTTTGTAAGCAGATCGGAATCGTAAATAGAAACCTGATCGTTCTTCACGATTGCTTTAGGAAGCTCTTGTCCGTGTAAAGACAAGTTCACGAATGCCAATAAAAAAACCCCGAAAAATTTCGGGGTCTTATTTGAAATAGGGGTCATTCAGAATTATTTTTTTACCCAGCCGTTAGCTCTTGCTTCTTTCAGGCAGGCATATAATCCGTTTTTATCAATGGTCTTCATTCCCTGTGTAGAAACTTTTAAAGTGATCCATTTATTCTCTTCAGGAATAAAAAAACGTTTAACCTTTAGGTTTGGAAGAAATACACGTTTACGCTTGTTATTAGCATGCGATACGTTGTTTCCAACTTGTAATCTTTTTCCGGTTATCTGGCAAAGTTGTGACATGGCTTTAAATTTTGAGTCGCGAATATAATACTTTTTCCATTATTACCACCCCTTAATAATAGCGTAATCTGATCACCTCTGCCAGGTGTTTTGCAAGGCGGAAAACCTGCTTTGTATAGCCATATTCG
>JAHEYK010000140.1 GCA_023251625.1 Bacteroidota bacterium | reverse complement strand
ATGGGGCTTTTGGAAGTAAGGATTATGCCGGAGCAAAAGCAGCGTATACGGAAGCATCCGGAATAAAATCATCCGAACCATATCCCAAACAAAAACTTGCGGAGATCGATAAGCTAATGGCTGACGCGGGCAAGCAAAAAGAAATTGATGCCAAATATCAGGCAGCGATTGCGAAGGGCGATGGTGCCTTTGGCAAAAAAGATTATGCCTCTGCAAAAGCGGGATATACAGAAGCTTTAGGAGTAAAACCAAACGAAGCCTATCCTAAAACAAAAATTGCCGAGATCGATAAGCTGATGGCCGATGCCGGCAAGCAAAAAGATGTAGATGCAAAATACCTGGCCGCGATCACGAAGGGCGATGGAGCTTTTGGCGCAAAAGATTATGCAGGTGCAAAATCTGCCTACACAGATGCTTCGGGGGTGAAACCGAATGAGGCCTATCCTAAAACAAAAATTGCTGAGATCGACAAGTTGCTGGCAGCCATGGCGAAGGCAGGCGAACTTGATAAGCAATACAAAGACCTCATCTCAAAGGCAGATAATTCCTTTGCTAAAAAAGATTATACGAATGCAAAAAGTTCTTATTCTGATGCTTCTTCCTTAAAACCAGCTGAAGCGTATCCTAAAACAAAAATTGCCGAGATAGATAAATTGCTTGCCGATCTAGCGAAACAAAAATCAGCAGCAGAAAGAGATCAACAGTACAAAGATGCTGTTGCCAAAGCCGACAAGATGTTCGGAGCAAAAGATTATGCTAATTCAAAATCGGCATACAACGAAGCGTTGGGTGTAAAACCGGATGAAGCATACCCGAAGACAAAAATTGCTGAAATAGATAAGCTGATGGCAGCAGCAGCAGGTGCATCAGCTCAAAAAGAACTGGATGCTAAATATGCTGCGGCTATAGCAAAAGCTGATGGGGTTTTTACCGCAAAAGATTACGCTTCAGCAAAAACAGCTTACACGGATGCATCGGGGATAAAACCGGCTGAAGCATATCCTAAAACAAAGCTGGCAGAGATCGATCGAATATTGGCGAGCGCTGCCAATGCTGCAGCTCAGAAAGACATTGACGCACGTTATAATGCAACGATCGTAAAAGCCGATAAAGCATTTTTGGCAAAAGATTATTCCACTGCAAAACCGGAATATCAGGAGGCATCTAACATTAAACCCTCTGAGCCATATCCCAAAACAAAATTGGCGGAAATAGATAAGATCGAAAAAGCAAACGCTGCGGCTGCTGATCTGAAAGAGAATAATAATAATTATAATCAGGCACTGGCAAAGGCAGATAAATCATTCGGACAAAAGGATTATGCAACTGCTAAATCTTTTTATGAGGATGCACTCACCTATAAACCGGCTGAAAAATATCCCCAGGACAGATTGAGGCAGATCGATGCAATTCTCAATAGACCGAAGACGGTTGCTGTAGTCAAAAAGGAAAACAAAGCAGTTGCACCTGTCGTATCGGAAGAGGATAAGAAAAAAGCGTATCAATCAGAATTGCGAAACAAATATCCCAATGGAGTGACAGAAGAAGAATACAGTGATAACGGAAAAACTGTATTGCGCAGGATCGTTATTCGCGATGATTATGCCGGTATCTACACCAAAGTAACCCACAACTGGGGCGGTGTGTACTGCTTCAGAGACAATATCCCCATTACAGAGAACGTGTTTGAGAATGAGTCGAAGTGAAGCTCCACCAGGCTATTATTAAAATGCGAACACCTCGCCAAAACCGGGAGACGAGGCGGATGAATTACGCCAGTGCCGGAAATTTACTTTTCGCAAAGTAAAGTGATCCGAACAGAATTCCACAGTAGAAAAGATCACCCAGGATCGTATTGAGGAAAAAACTTCCGAAAACAGAATTGTTGTAGAAGGGTATGGCTGCCACAAAGCAGCTGATCAGGCCTGACAGATCGTGTGTGTAAAGCGGAGCGCCATTGGTACCTTCAAACCACCAGGTTGCCAAATTAGTCACTATAAAGAAAATGCAGGCGCTGATAACAGACAAAAGGATAGTTCTTCCTGCTGTATTGTTTTCTCTTAAACGGAACCCAAGCCATACAGTAAGGGCAAAACATGCATAAACAAAAAACATCGTGTTATGAAACCCGGTCCCTGAGATCAGTTGAATGATACAATCACTGATGAACATTGCCAGTAAAGGAATAATGAAAGCAAATTTTTTATTCACCATGCCGGCACCGCCAAACAATGCCATAGCAGCAATGGGAGTGAAATTAGGAGGATGCGGAAGCAGGCGACTGATGGCTGCGAGCAGGATAGCCATGGTTACAAAAATAAATTTCGGTGTTAAAATTTTTGACTGCATAGATTTTAATTTATTCCGTAAAGTTACATAAAGATTTTGAACTTGAATTATACAGTGTAGTGAGTCAGTTTGCATTTCTCTGCGATCTTTGCGTTGTATTTTCTCCGCGATCTCTGCGGTTTCTGCATTTTTTAACAGCCATTAACCGCAGAGCCTGCCTGCGGCAGGCAGGTACGCAAAGAAACAGTCCGCAGAGCATACAGAGAAGGAATTAATTAAAACTGACCCACTACTGTAATTTATACCTGTACATTTACATATGGATGTATCATCACTCCAAGAGGTAAAACAGGAACTTCAGGAACTTTCTCCCAAAGAGCTCCTTGAACTTTGCATCAGTTTAGCGAAGTATAAAAAAGACAACAAGGAATATTTGGGCTATTTGTTATTTCAGTCTAAAGATACGGATGGATTTATCCTTCAGGTGAAGGCAGAGATAGATAATCATTTTGTTGAACTGAAAACGCAAAAAAATCTATACTACATCAAAAAAAGCCTGCGTAAGCTGCTGCGTATATTGAACAAATATTGCAAATACATGGGGAATAAGTCAGCCACAGCCGAAGTATTGATCTATTTTTTATTGAAAATAAAACAAGCCTATATTCCTATTGATAAAAGCGTCAGGCTGGTCAATATGTTCAATGCACAGGTAAAAAAGATCCGGTCTGTTACGGCATCCTTGCACGAAGACCTGCAGTCGGATTATTTGAAGGAACTTGATGCAATAATTCTACGAAAATGAGTTTAAAGTTATATAGAAGAACTCTTCTTCTCTTGATGATGCACCAGCAGGTGTATTGCCAGGGATTGCAGTTTAAAAAAATTGAAATAGATACCAGCTATTCTTTCCGGGGGCTTTCGGTGGTAAACGACAGTATTGCCTGGGTGAGTGGAGTAGGAGGTAGAGTGGGAAAAAGTATGAACGGAGGTAATAAATGGACATTTGACCGGGTTAAAGGATTTGAAAAATCAGATTTCCGTACGTTATATGCCTTCAATGCTAAAACTGCTTTGATCGCGAATGCCGGTTCACCGGCCAATATCCTAAGAACGAGCGATGGAGGCCGAAGCTGGAATGTGGTCTATACCAATGAAGATTCACTGGCATTTTTTGACGGGATCGATTTCTGGAATGATACTGCCGGCATCATTTACGGTGATCCGATCAAAGGACACATGTTATTGCTGCAAACCAAGGATGCAGGAAAAACCTGGCAAGAAATCCCAGAGCACCGCAGACCGGTAATGGAAATTGGTGAAGCATCTTTTGCCGCCAGCGGTACAGCAATCAGGTGTTTTGGAAAACGCAGAGCGGTTATTGCAACCGGAGGAAAGGTTTCGAGAGTTTTTATTTCAAATAATGTAGGTCAAACCTGGCATGCTGTACAAACACCGATCATCCAGGGAAAAAGTAGTCAGGGAATATTTTCTGTAGCTTTTACGAATGATACAACCGGAATTATTGTAGGTGGAGATTATAAAAACATGACTATGGCAGCTAGCCATGTTTTTTATACAACCAATGCCGGCAAGGCCTGGAAATCTCCAACGATGCCAACGGGAGGGTATAGAGAGTGCGTGGAATTCATAACAGATAAGATCGCAATAGCTGCAGGACCTGAAGGAATGGATGTTTCCTATAATTCAGGAATGAGCTGGAACCAGTTAAAAGGTGAGAAAAATTTTCACGTAATTCGAAAGGCAAGAAAAGGAACTTTGGTGATTGGGGCAGGCGATAAAAGAATCAGTTTGATCACTTATTAGGGTATTTCTAGATTTATTTGTTTTATTAATAATTTATTAATTTTCAATAAATTATAGCATGTTAAATAAATTGAATATTTAATATACTATTGTTCTATAATTTACATTATATTAAATTGTGTTTTTAGCATTATTTAGTCATATTCTGACTAATTATCCTTTGTTTTTTAAGTTTCAGGAAAGTATATTATAGAACAAGTGATTATTTGGCCCCTTTCAACTCCGCGTCTAATTTCTTGTATTTCTCAGATCCGCCCTGTCCGGTACGTGCATACAGCTGGCGCAAGGTTTTCATGGTATCCTTATCCCCCGGATCCAGTTCATGGGCTTTCTCCAATAACGGTATTGCTTTTTGGAACAATTCATCTGCTTTATCTTCTTCAGTTTTTACCTTTTTGGGATCTTTGATATTCTCTGATTGTTTCAAAATATCTGTGCCCATGAATACATACAATGCCCCCAGGCTGTATTGTCCGTAAAAATAATCTTGTTTGATCTGTATTGCTTTACTGAACTCATCCTCTGCCTTTTTTGCAAGTTCTGCAGAATTTGCCGGTCGTTTAAGGTCTTTATTAGCTGCATCTTTCGGGAAAGCCATTTTGTTGTAAGTCTGGCCAAGCACTAAATGCAGTTCGTGGTTGTTTGGGCTTTTTGCCAGCGCAAGATTAATGCTGCTAATGGCCGATTCTGATTTTCCGTCTTTCAACAAAAGATTTATCTGTTCAATCAGTAATGTATAGCTATCCGGCATGGCCGCCACTGCTTTATTGACCATACTGCGCACCGATGCAGTATCACCGACTTCGGTATACATCTGTATCAGGGATAAATAGCATCTTTCGGGTTTGTATTTCAGTTCGATCAGTTTATTATACTGCTGCTCTGCTTTTTTGTAATCTTTCATTTTTACAGCTGAAATTGCCATGTTATTTACCGCAGCGGTATCTGTAATATTCATCTTCAATTCCATGTCATATGCCTTTTGGTAATTTGTAAGAGCATCGGCATAATTTTTATTGATCAAACAAGCATAGGCTTTATCGCTATAGGTGCTGGCTATTACTTTGATATTCCCGCTTGCCTCTTTTGCATATATTTTCTTTTCATCCAGTTCCAGTTCTTTTTGAAAAGACTTTAAAGATTCTTCCAGGTCTGTTGTAGGAATTACGTTATAGGCTGCCAACAGTTTTTTAGAACTTTCGGTCTCTGAGCTTTTAGTTGTTTCAACTTTCAATGCCTCGTTAAATAAGGCGAGGTAAATTTTTCCCTTATAAAACCAGGTCTTGTATTTTCCCGAAGTGCTTTCGTTGGTTGATGCCAGGTCTATTTTCTCTTTTGCGCTTGTAAGCGAGGGCATTCCTCCCTTAAAATTTTCGTAATCCCCCAGGTAACTTTCTGCGCTGTTCAGGTTTTGATTTTGAGAAAACAAAGCAGTAGAC
>JAHEYK010000139.1:1248-5660 GCA_023251625.1 Bacteroidota bacterium | reverse complement strand
CAGATGGAAATTTATCAGCACAGTATTTTGCAAAATGACGGATAGCAAAAGGATGTTTTGGAATTCCGTACCCGAACTGATCGTAGAGATCATCAATATCCACAATTATTACATTGCGGCTTCCTCCGGCAGAACTTGAGCGGTATGTTTTGTAATCATTTGCCCCTGCCATCAGGCTTTTATGGGTAATAATGATGAAGGCTGAGTCAGAAGCGCCTGCCGCATAATCGGTAAAAGTTCCTGTGCCTTGAACCGGCTTTATCGATTGCACGGGCAAAAACTGATTTTCAGATTTTATGACACAGAATTTTTCTTTGCCTGAAATTGCATTGGGTACAAGCACATCGAATGCAGTACTTTTTGTGACAGGGATCCGGAGGTGATTTTCGAAATCATATACATAACAATTAACCCCCAGATCATTAAAATTTGTGAAGCTGAAATTCGATTTAGGCTGCGAAGAATCATCAGGCACCAGCATTTCGTAGTAGCTTTTATTTTCAAGATCCATCGTATGCGGATATTTCATAACCACATAGGGAACAGCATTGCGACTGGTGGAAAAACTTCCTGACAGAGAATAAATCACAATATCAGTGGATGGCTTGCTGAAAGCAGAAGGAGCCAACAAGTAGGAGTGTGTAAATAGGTGATAGCTGTAAAATGAAGTATCCTGCAATGTGGAATACGTACCCGAACTGTTTTTATATTTTATAGATATATGATGATCAGGCCCTGATTGATTCACATCATCTGATTCGCCCATTACAGCAAGTTTTATTTCAACCGCAGGGCCCACAAGAGATATATTAGCGGTGTTAAATTTTGAAGTTAAGTTTCCGCCAATGTTAAAAGAGGAACTGGACCAGCCTTCCACCTGATGGTATTCAGGAAAGTTGATATTTGCCATGTCGGATCTGCCGTAATAATAGTCATCGTGGTACTCAACAATATCTTCTTTGAGAAAATAATTCGTTGCGGTGTTGCAGGTAGGACATGTAACAACAGAATCAATCAGTCTTTTGTTGCCGGAAGAATTATTCCATGTGAGGAAATAAGAGGAGGTATCGTTGAAGAGGCTATAATACGGATTCGGCTGGTTTACGGGTTGGTTGTACAAATCCCCTTTGTAAAGCATGGAATCCAATACCCCGTCATTTTTCTTCCCGTAAAATTCGATGTAGTCGGTAGAATTTAAAACTCCATCGGCTTCCCCCTTGATGTAAATATACTGCTCCTGCCCCCTGAAAAATAATTGAATCCGGTGCGGATCCAAACCATTGAGAGAAATTCCTGACTGCGCTAAAGTGAGAGAGTCGATACGGTAAATTCCGTTTTGAGTGACAGGTATTTTATAGTACTTCTGTGAAAAATTGATCCACTTGTTCCAAAGAGTATCGGTTTGAGCAAAGCAAATAGAATCGGTGGTTAAAAAAGAATAAGTGGCAAAGAAAATGATTTGTAAATATTTTCTCATTCACACTTATTTAGGCTGTTTGTTGATGTCTAAACGGATAGAAAAAATATGTGAGTATAAAGCAGCCGACTGGTTGCCGATATTTGTTTTAGCATAATCAATGCTAATGCGTTTGATCTTTACGCCCACCCCGAAATTTGGTTCCATGGTTGTAATAGGAGCTCCGGTAATATCATGTTCCTGCTGTATGTTCATAATACCCCCGCGCAGGAATGCAAGGTCCTTGTACCCGATCTCCAACCCGAAATGCGGATCAAGGCTCATCGGCCTGCCCTGGATAAGTACGTTTCTCTTTCCGTCAAAAGTGATATCAGCGTTCAGTTCGGCAAGCAAGGTCACATCTTTGTAAACGTCAAATTTTCTTGCAGCGCCCAGGATGAGACGGGGCATGGTCACCTCAATAGAGTTGGTTGGAATTTCATTGCCTGTTGCATTGAAAACATCTTTCATCTGCTGTGTTAAAGTATAATTCCAGGCATTGAATGTGGTGGTCACATCTCTTGCCATGGCTCCGAACATCCAGCCCTTATGTACATATTGGGCACCTGCATCAAGTCCAAATCCCCAGGCTCCGGCAAAATCTCCAACTACCCTGCGGATTATTTTTGCACTTCCACCCAAGTGAAGCCCCGGAATCTTGGTAGCGCGGGCATACGAAAGCATGAATGCATAGTCCACGGCAGAGAACTGAGTGATCTTATCGTAGTTCACATTGCCATCTGCATCAATCAGTTCGGTTGTGTTCGGAATATTATCCACTCCAAACCGAACGAAGCTCAATGCAAAAGCACTAGTGCTGTCAATTTTTTTTGCAAGAGCCCCGTAATCATATTTGGCGATACCGGCAAAATATTCTGAGTGCATCAAACCCAACTGCATGTCGTTTTTGACACCCAGCAGTCCTGCCGGATTCCAATAGCCTGAACTTACATCACTAATAGTAGCCACGCAGGAGTTGGACATACCGAGCGATCGGCCACCCACTCCAATATTCAAAAATTCATTACTGTATTTTGGGGCCTGAGCAAACACAAAATTCGACAACAGGCTTAAAAGAAGCAGGGAGGAAAAAACGCAATTTTTCATACTTACGTAAAGTTAAAAATTATTTGGAGAATGCTTATCCTGTGTAACCCCTTTTCGACCAAAATATTGTCAATTCAGAGGGCTTTTTTCCAGGTGTTGTTGGAGGTGCAGATAAAAGCAGAGTTTTTGGGAATATCCTGTTTGAAAGCAAGGGTATAAGAGCAGCCATCAGGACTAAAACTCACTTTGTATGCTTCCGTTTCATACGATTTTGCCCAGCCCCCGTTCGTGCTGAAAAAAGGTGTTTTCATTTTGGGTCCGGATACCGTCAACAGGTTGCCGGTAATTGAAACGGAAGTTAACGAGTCGGCACTCGATTCCTGGTAACATCCTGAAATGACATGAATATTTTCTGCGGGAGATGCATCATATTTCATAGAGATAGTTTCTGCAAATGCAGACCGGAACGCAGCAGCACCTTTGTAATAGGTTGGCATATTCAATACATATACTTTGTTGTATTGGATAAATGGCTTGTAATTCTGAACAAGTGCTGCGCAATACTCATTGTCAGCGTTCCACACAGCAATTGTTTTTGACAACAACAGCCAACATAGAACGGCATACCCTGCAAGAGCAGCAAGAGAAGATCTTTTCAGCAGAAAAAAAATACAGGATGCAGCGAAAATGTAAAAGAAAACAGAAGGCAAATAACCATACCGGTCAGGGTAGAGATATGTCAGGAATGAAGAGTCAAGCGGAAGCACGGGCAAAAGAGCAACTAAAAAGCAGGAGAACAGCCATGCCAGGAACTTACCATCGCTTCTTTTATTTTTGACGAAGAAAATAATTAGCGCAAGTAAAAATAAAATAGAGACCACGGCCATAGTACCATGTAAGGTGAATAATTGTCGAAAGAGACCATCCAGCGATGTAATCGGCAGGTAACGGTAGAACAGGAAAAATTTTGCGCAGTATTTCAGCAGGTTCCCCGCCACCGGTGCAAAGAGGAGCCCCGACTCAAAATTACCCCCGTGCCACAGCCAGGTTCCGAACACTGCTTTTGTTACTAAAAAATAAAAAATAATAATTCCCGCCTGAACAACTAACACCTCCCGAAAGAAATTTCTAAATGATATTTCTGCTCCATTTTTTGTTTTATAAAAAATAAACAGCAGGCATGAAAGCAAGGGGAGAACAAAAGCAGTTTCGAAGGAAAACACAGCAAAAAGGAACGCAATATGCAATAAGTATAAAGTGCTTTTTTGTTTTGAGCTGAAATAGTCAAGCAAAAGAAGCAGGCAGCAAAGGCACAAACTTGCCGGAAGCAGTATCTGTATATCTGTAGGGATCCACAGGGCCGCTTCAGTTTGATAAGGCGAAAGAAGAAAGAACAATCCGGAAAATACGGGCACCCAAAAATTGTTTTTCCCAGACTCTTTGTAAAACATTTTTGATGCGAATGAATAAACAAGGAATGAATTGATGACATGCAGCCCCAGGGATATGGAGACCCATAAAAATGAGGAAGCGCCTATTAATTTATAAACAAAAAAAATTACAGGAACGGAAAAATAAAATGGCCCCAGGTTATTGGTTGCTTCTTCGAGTCCACCGTTTTCAAAAAGATAGAACAACGAATAATTATCCCCAGGAATGAAAATACCAAAACAGTTTCGGTATGCAATGATCGCAAGAGCGATAAATGCAAATAATACAAAGAGTTTTTCTTTCGGCATGTGAAACCGAAGGTATGAAAAGAACCGCTTTATTTTGTTATTTGTATTTGTGAATACCCGAAGGGCAGATTTTGTATATTCGTCATTCGCCCATGAAAAAAAACATTCCCAATTTCGTTACTGCCTGTAATTTGTTCAGCGGCTGTGTGGCTATTGTATTTGCTTTAAAA
>JAHEYK010000139.1:0-1148 GCA_023251625.1 Bacteroidota bacterium | reverse complement strand
GTGAATACCCGAAGGGCAGATTTTGTATATTCGTCATTCGCCCATGAAAAAAAACATTCCCAATTTCGTTACTGCCTGTAATTTGTTCAGCGGCTGTGTGGCTATTGTATTTGCTTTAAAAGGCAACTTTGTGTGGAGTGCTTATATGGTTGGGGTCGCCTGTATTTTCGATATGCTGGATGGATTAGCTGCCCGAGTTCTCGGAGTGACCTCCGAGATCGGCAAGCAGCTTGATTCCATGGCCGATGTGATCTCGTTCGGAGTGGTTCCGGGTGTATTGCTTTACAAAATGATAGAATGCACGCAACTCTTTGTTGCTTTCAAGGAAAACCCCATGAATTTTTATAATGAACAGGGAGCATTGGATCAGCAAATCAATTACGTGGCAATGATAGGTTTTTTGGTCACCGTTTTTTCAGCGATCCGCCTGGCAAAATTTAATATAGACACCCGGCAATCCTATTCTTTCATTGGCCTACCCACTCCATCCAGCGCCATTCTTATCGCCTCGTTGCCTCTTTCGATGAATGCTATACTGACCGACCTGATGCGCCCGGGAGGGATGACAGGGGATAATATTAATGCATTTCTTACGCTCACAAAAGGCCAAAACAATATTTATGAATATCTCCTGCATCCCTATTCGGTAATAGCACTTACCCTTGTAACGTGCGCCCTGATGGTTGCACCGCTGTCGTTATTTGCTCTTAAGTTCAAAAACCTTTCGTGGGCCGATAATCAAGTACGCTATATTTTTCTTGCCCTCGCCGCAACAGTTCTGATATTTTTAAAATTCTTAGGTATTCCATTAATTATAATTTTGTATATCGTTTTGTCGATGATCAACGACAGGATGACAAAGAAAAAAGAAGCAGCAAAACAAAATTTGTAACCTTATGAAGTTCAAAGCAGAAATAAACGTAATGCCCCTTAAAGCACTTTTAGATCCTCAGGGAAAGGCAGTGACAGGAAGTATGAAGAACATAGGGCTCTCCGAAATAAATAATGTACGCATCGGCAAGCACATCTCGCTCGAGATAGAAGCATCCAATAAAGAAGCGGCCCAGAAAAAAACAGAAGAAGCCTGTAAAAAACTCCTGGCCAATCCCATCATGGAATTTTTCGAGATCTCGCTCGAAGAAAGTAAG
>JAHEYK010000138.1 GCA_023251625.1 Bacteroidota bacterium | reverse complement strand
TCCAGCAAATTCGAGTCTCTTGAGTTTTACAAGCAAGGCATGAAGGTTCCGGAAATTGCCAAACAGCGGGATATGGCCATTACTACCATCGAAACTCATCTCTCTGAATTTGTAAAAAGCGGAGAAGTGAATGTTTTCGATTTTGTGAATAAAATGGAACTAGAAAAGGTAAAGGCCGCTCTTGAAAAGATCGGGGATGAGAGACTAACTCCCCTTATCACAGAGTTGGGTTCGGCTTTTAATTACGGGAAGCTTCGGATGGCACTTGCATATTTAAAAGATGGAAAAAACCCTTTCGATAGCGACTAATTAGCACGAATGATTTTTTTTTCTTATGTAATTAGTGAAAATTAGTGTTAATTCGTGGCGTGACTTTCAAACAAAAAATATATTCTCATTGTCTGCAGCTTCTGAATAATAAAATTGATGAGCTGGAAAACATTCTCAAAGAACTTGGCGAGAGTGCTGCAAAGGATACCAAAAGTTCAGCAGGTGATAAACACGAAACAGCCCGTGCCATGATCCAGATCGAGCAGGAAGCCATCACTAAACAACTGAAGGATGTATTTGAGCAAAAGGTACTGCTCGAAAGGACAGAGGAAATTCAAAACCAATCGCAAACAATAAAGGGTAGTTTGGTTAAAACAAACAAAGGTTATTTGTTTTTGAGCATTGCATTGGGAAAAATAACTGTGGATGAAAAAACTGTAATGGTCATTTCTCCCCAATCACCACTGGGAATAAAATTGATGGGATTAAAAGCAAATGAAATAGCTGCAATTAATGGGATGGAGTACATGGTGGAATTTGTTTATTGAATCCCTCTATAAAACAAAAGCCCGTTCACAGAACGGGCTTTTGTTTTTAGCAAAGAACTTTTTTAGTACGTAATTACTTTTTTCACATCTTCATTTTTAGCATCAGAGATGTTAAGCATGTAAACTCCTTTTCCGAAAGAAGAAATATTTATTTCTTTGGAATAGGTTCCGCTGAAATTGTTCAGTACTTCCGAATACACAGCTTGTCCCAGTGTATTGATCACTTTCACTGTGTAATTACCCGGATTTACAGTGTTGAAGGAAGTGGTGAATATTCCGTTGCTTGGGTTTGGATATACCGCGAGTGAGTTGATCGCTGTCACATCGTATATACCTGTCGAATTACAAGTATCAATTCCCGAAACCTTTACGCTGGGCGATGCGCAAGGGTTCTGCTGCACTTTCCAGTTATAAAAGAAATAATAGTAGGCGTTGTTGGCAGCAGTGTTCCCTGTGATCTTAACAACTCCCGAAGCGTTATAAGGATAAGATCCGCCTGCTGTATTGCGATACAGATTGCAACCGAGTGTAGAAGGCTGCAAAGTGAATCCGGTACCTGCAGGGAGTGCAAAGTTCAGGTTCACTGTACTTGTTCCTGAAGGAATATTTACCGTAGCGGTTTGTATGATATTTCCTCCTCCATCCAGTACTTGAATGGTGCGGTTGCCTGCTGTGCTCGCGTAACACACAACCGATTGTAGTGTACATGGTTTCAACACATCAAAATTTAATCCTTGTGTTGCCTGTGCGGTATAGGATGCTCCTGCTCCCATGGTATTATCCGCAGCGCCATCAGTTTTAACCGCGTTCGCTGTCATTTCCGATACCCAGAAATCTGTAGTGCCAACCAGGTTTGGCGAATAAGTATTTCCTGTGTGAACCATGGCGCCAGCTGCATTGTACCAGTTCAGTGTTCCGCTGCCGGATGGCGTTGCGGAGAGGTTTACCACACCGTTCGAACAAAAATCCTTGCTTGTACCGGTAGGAGTACTGCCCGCAAGGCTTAAAGTTACATAGCCTGCTTTGGTGGTGGAATTATTTCCATACGCATTGGTCACAGTCAGTTTTACTGCAAACGATCCGTTCGTACTGTATTTGTGAGTTGGGTTTTGTAATGTAGAAGTGGTTCCGTCACCGAAATCCCATAGCCAGGATTTTGGAAATAAACCTGACAGGTCCTGAAAGTTTACAATTCCATCGCAGGGAGTAAGCAGATCTGCCATAAACTCTGCAGCAGGTGGCAGTGTAACAGGCGTACTGGGTGATGGACTGAACCCTGCCTGTTTTACATTCTGGCCTGCATCATCCTGGATCCATGCAACTACTCCAATTTGGTTTTTGTCATAAATATAAGACGGGATTTTTGCTTTAAAGCTAACGGTTCTTTTTTGTCCGTTTGTCCAAGCGGTTGTCAGTACTGTGCCGTTTGCATTGGGATACATCTTACGCATTACATTCTCAAAAACTTTTTCTCCATTGGTGCCCGGAGGAGATGCGAATGTGATCGTTTTTTCGACCATCGCGATGCGCAGGCGGGGAGTGGTCATGGTTACATTCTGACTGCAGGTAACATCGCAGTTAATATAAATGGAATCGTTAGCTGTGTTGAACCAATGCTTAAGTACGATCGTAAATGGAGAGGGTACTGCATATTCAGTATTGATAGTTGATTGAGTAATGCTGCTAGGCGATCCACCTGCCCCGCCATCCTGGTGTGCATCCGGCACACCTGAAACAGCATAATAGGTAACACGAGTCTGAACTTCGGCTGCGGTTTGCGCATTCATCGGATCTACACCGGGCCAGCTTGTTTGATATTTGATAGAAGTGATTTTAGTGGTGTTCGCCTGCAGCAATGTGTTGAATGCCGGATTTGCTGAAGCGCATGGAGGGCAAGATGCTTGTGTGAATTCTTCAGCAAGAACTAGGCGCTGGGATTGCCCGAAGACAGATCCTCCGCTAAAAATTGCTACAATAAAGAATACGATCGATGTAATTTTTTTCATGGTGTTTTGATGTTTTGGTGTATACGCTTTTTTCAGGTGGTTAAAGGTAGAATTCGCATATCCCTTTACAAACCAAATAATACAAAATAAATATTTTCTATAAATAATAAATACATGTTAAATTATTAATAATCAATATTTTACAATGCATATGATATATTTCCTAAAATTGATGATTTTGAGACTTTCTGATTTATCGTCAGTAGAGTGATTCTACGTTAGAAAAAAATCGAATTGTCTTTTCTTAAACTTTATTCAGCGTGATCACCGTGATCTCAGGCCATCCTTCTGACCTGCAGTCGCAAGCAATGCTTGTGCTCAGGATGACAATCAACAAGTCTATGCTTTTCGTAAAGTGATGACTGTTATTTCCGGCCATATTCCTACGCGGCCGGGGAAGCCGATGAAACCCAAGCCGCGATTCACGTAGAGGTAGCGGTCATTTTCTTTGTACAAACCCGCCCAGCGTTTGTATCGAAACTGTACAGGTGAAAACCGGAAGCCGGGAATCTCTACGCCAAACTGCGCACCATGCGTATGTCCGGCCAATGTGAGGTGAATATGTGTGGCGTGGTTCATTACCTGTTCTTCCCAATGTGATGGATCATGCGAGAGTAATATTTTGAAGGCATTTTGTTTTGTGCCCAATAAAGTTTTCTGAAGGTTTCCGTACTGTGCAAATCCTTTTCCCCAGTTTTCCATTCCCAAAAGCTCAAGCTGATGGCCGTCTTTTTCAATGAGTGTATTTTGATTGCGAAGAAGTGTGAATCCCAGTCTGTCATGCATTTTGTACAGATGCAGCATGTTTTCCATTTTTTCCTGCGGGGAGTTCCATTCCATATAATCTCCGTAATCGTGATTTCCCAGGATGGAATATTTTCCCAGCGGAGCATTCAGTTTACTGAACGCATCGGCCCAGGGTTCCATCTCAACGGCCTTATTGTTCACCAGGTCGCCCGTGAAAAAAATAAGATCGGAGTTCTGTTCATTGATAAGTTTTACTGCTCGTTCTACGGCTTCAGTATCATCGAAACTTCCTACATGCAGATCTGATATTTGCGTGATGGTGAGTCCGTCAAAAGCATCAGGCAGATCCGGAAAGGAAAGGTCTTGTTTATGAATTTTGTAATTGTATTTTCCTTTTGTAACTCCATACAAAATACTTACAGCAGGGATCAGGGCTGCAAATCCCGCCATCCAGCTGATGAATTGCCTGCGCGATTCAAAATACGGAACTTCCGAAGCCTTGCCGGTTAATTTATAAAGTCCGACACCTCCTGCACGGAGCAAACGATAAACATCTTCGATGCTGAAAAAGAAAAGCATGATCAGTTTTGGAATATATAACAGGACAAACATGCCCATACTCCATTTCACCAGCGGGGCAGTGGGTCCATCCGCCCTGGAAACGCTCAACGACATATATACAACAAGAGCGAAAAAGGTAATGGTGATCCCCCAATACACCCATGCTGATATCATACGTGCGCGGGAAGATGAGAAGGCTGCCCTAAAACCATAAAAAATATATACATCCAGCAAAAGGAGTACGCCAAGTACTAGCAGGATGCGTATAAAAATTGTATGCGACATAATAAGCTTCTGCTAATGTAGTCGTATAAGGAAGGGAAATATTGTATGAAAAAGGAAATATTTAGGAAGTTATAGTCACGATATTCCTTTTGCAAGGGTGAAATTTTCTTAACTTTGAGAATAATATCTTTTTTATGAATGCATATATAGTTGCAGGATTTCGTTCAGCAGTAGGGAAAGCTACCCGTGGTGGATTTCGTTTCACCCGTCCGGATGATATTGCTGCCAGTGTGATAAAACATTTAATGGCATCGGTCCCGAATGTTTCTGCCGAACAGGTGGATGATCTTATTGTAGGCAACGCTATGCCCGAAGCGGAACAGGGGCTAAACATGGCGCGGTTTATTTCTCTGCTTGCATTTAATACCGATAAAGTTTCGGCCATGACCGTTAACCGCTACTGCGCTTCCGGTTTGGAAACGATTGCGATCGCTTCTGCAAAAATAAATTCCGGCCAGGCAGAATGTATCATAGCAGGGGGTGCCGAGAGCATGAGCCTGATTCCTATGGGAGGATGGAGGATCGTGCCGAACTACGATGTGGCAAAAGTGCATCCGGATTATTACTGGGGAATGGGGCTCACGGCCGAAGCAGTTGCCAAAGAATATAAAGTATCACGCGAAGACCAGGATGCTTTTTCATTGAACTCCCACCTGAAAGCAATTGTTGCGATCAAAGAAGGAAAATTCAAAGATGAAATTGTGCCGGTGAAAGTTTCTGAAAATTATTTGGATGAGAATGAAAAAAAGAAAACACGTGAATTCACGGTCGACACCGATGAAGGTCCGCGCGCTGATACAACACTGGATGCGCTTGCAAAATTAAAACCTGTGTTTGATGCAAAAGGAGTGGTGACAGCCGGAAATTCTTCCCAGACCTCTGACGGAGCTGCCTTTGTCATGGTGGTGAGCGAAAAGTTCATGAAGGCAAATAACCTCAAACCCATAGCGAAGCTTGTTTCATTTGCAGCAGCCGGAGTAGCTCCGCGTATTATGGGAATTGGTCCCGTAGCGGCAATTCCAAAAGCACTCAAGCTCGCAGGGTTAAAGCAGGAGCAGATCGATCTGATAGAATTAAATGAAGCTTTTGCTTCTCAATCATTAGCCGTTGTACGTGAGCTAAAATTAAACCCTGAGATCGTGAATGTAAATGGTGGCGCCATTGCTCTGGGGCATCCGCTTGGATGTTCAGGAGCAAAACTTTCTGTTCAGCTTTTCAGTGAGCTACGCAGGCGAAAAAAGAAATACGGGATTGTTTCTATGTGCGTGGGAACAGGACAGGGTGCT
>JAHEYK010000137.1 GCA_023251625.1 Bacteroidota bacterium | reverse complement strand
AATAATTCATCGGGAAAGATGGGATTTGCGGTTGCGGAAGAATTGGCCTCTCAGGGTGCTGAAGTAACACTTGTTTGCGGGCCCAATGCACTCTCTGTGCAATCCAAAGCCATCAAAAGGGTAGATATTAGATCAGCAGAAGAAATGTATAGGGAATGCATTAAATATTCCGGGCAATCCAGCATTATTGTAATGGCAGCGGCCGTAGCGGATTTTATGCCGATCAAAAAAGCAAATGGAAAAATCAAAAAAGAAAATGGCCTCTCCGAAATAAAATTGGGACCTACAAAGGATATACTTGCTGAGTTGGGCAAAAGGAAGAAGAAAAATATTTTAGTGGGATTTGCGCTTGAAACAGATAACGAGTTGGCAAATGCAAAGAAAAAGCTGCACAATAAAAACCTGGATCTCATCGTTCTCAATTCATTAAAAGATCAAAAAAGCGGTTTTGGATACGATACGAACAAAATCACTATTATTGACAAGCGAAATACGAAGAAATACGATCTAATGACCAAGACTGAAGCAGCAAAGAATATAATTTCTGAAATAATAAAAATATCAAATAAAAAGTAGGCAATATGCAATTGGCAGTAGGCAAAATAATGCAAGTGAGAAACAGTCTTCTGGTCAGTTTATTGATTGGTGCATCCTGCATATTCCCTCATGCGCTTACGGCCCAGGATCTGAACTGCACGGTGCAGGTATTATCTCCTCAACTTCAGAATTCGGCAGACAAAAAGATATTACAGACCTTACAGCAGTCTGTCTTTGAGTTCATGAACAACCGCAAGTGGACCAATGATGTTTTTCAGCAGCAGGAACGGATAGAATGCAGCGTGGTGATCACTGTCACAGAAAAACCTTCTGCCGATGAATTCAAGGCAACGATCCAGGTGCAGGCACGTAGACCGATTTATAAATCTTCTTACAATTCTCTTTTGGTAAATATCCTTGATAAAAATTTTGCTTTCAAATACATTGAATATCAGCCCCTGGAATTCTCTGAAAGTTCTTTCCTGTCGAACCTTACTTCGGTGCTTGCGTACTATTCTTATATTATTATAGGAACGGATTACGACAGTTTTTCGCTGGAAGGGGGCTCTCCTTATTTTCAGAAAGCACAAACCATTGTTTCAAATGCACAGACTGCCAATGACAAAGGCTGGAAATCATTTGAAGACAATCAGAACAGGTACTGGATCGTAGAGAATATTTTAAATTCTACATTTAAGCCTATGCGTGAATGTATCTACAAATATCACCGGCTTGGATTTGATGCCATGGCGGAAGACGTGGCTACGGGCAGGGCAGCAGTGCTTCAGGCTCTTTTACTGTTAAAGAAAGTACACGAGAGCAAACCTTCTTCTTACAGCATGCAGTTATTTTTTCTGGCTAAAGCGGATGAGATCGTAAATCTTTTCTCACTGGCCGAACCGCCCGAAAAGGGAAAGATCATGGAACTGGTAAATGAGATCGATCCTGCCAACAGCAGCAAGTATAATAAGATCACAGAGAATCACAACGAGTGATTTTTTCTTTCCGCCTAACTGAAAACTAAAAGGACCTGAATTTCTTCAGGTCCTTTTAGTTTTTTATTTGGTTTGAAATACTATCGTACTCCGTGCATCATCTTTTTGAGAACAGGGGTGAGGGCGAAGAGTAGTACAGAAGCAGCTCCGCACAGCACTACGAATACCATAAAGAATTCGAACAGGTTATGAATAGTTACTCCTGCAAAAACAGGATATTCCATGCCAATCTTATTTTCAGTCATCAGCGCCAACTGATCGGCAGAAAGAGTGACCGTCTTATCCAGCACAGCCTGAAGGTCAACTCCGAGTTCTTTCGCTTTGGCGAACTGTTCGCCGGTTGCAGGAAGGATTGAGCCCAGCGTTCCGGCCAATGCATATCCTGAAGCGTTTGAAAGGAAGAATACACCATAGAGTAACGAGGCGAAGCGCTTAGGAGCCAGCTTGCCTACCAACGATAATCCGATAGGAGACAGGCATAATTCGCCCAGTGTTTGGATCAGGTAAAGGAGGATCAGCCATTTGATGGCCAACATTCCACTTGTGCCGAGGTCTTTTACATTAAAGGCGATAATGAAATAACTGAGGGCGATGAGGAACAATCCGATAGATTGTTTTACAGGAGAAAGGGGCTCTCTGTCTTTCGCTCTGAGCTTATCCCACAGCATGCTGAACGGTATTGCAAGCATTACGACAAATATTCCATTGAATATCTGGATCATAGATGCGGGCATCTGCCAGCCAAATAAAAACGTTCTGTCTGTTTGATTATCGGCAATAAAGGTCAGTGATGATCCTGCCTGCTCGAATGCAGCCCAGAAGAAAATAATGAAGAAGGATATGGTGTAAATGACCAGGATCCTATCGCGCTCAATTTTAGTCAATGAGCTGTCTGAAATGATGAGCCCTGCAAGAGTAAGGCCGCAGGAATAAATGAGTGAGTAAACATAGTTCTGTCCGAATACAAAATGGATGATGCATCCCAAGCTGATAAAAGCGAGACCTGCTACCGACAATGCAGTGGTAGAGAAATTTGCTTTCTGTGATTCTCCTTCTTCGAAATCGCTCGATGAATTTTTAGATGGAAGATCGCCCAGCGGTTTGCCTTCGGGTGTTACAACATATTTATTTTTAAAGAAGAAGAATATCACCGTGCCTATCATCATCGCGGTTCCTGCTGCCAGAAACCCCCATTTAAAGGCGTGTACATCCCTTACTCCGGTTACTGCGTCCTTTACATCTCCGATCATAGGGCAGAAATACTGACTTAAAAGAGCTCCCAGGTTAATTCCCATGTAGAAAATCGTGAACGCTGAATCGAGTTTGCTTTTTTCTTGTTTAGGATACAGACTGCCTACCATGCTGGAAATATTCGGTTTGAAAAACCCATTTCCAAAAATGATCACCAAAAGAGCAATATAGAGTAGGGTTCTCGCAAGTTCAAGGTTGCTGTCGAAAATGGAGGCGCTGCAAAAAAGAAGCAGCTGGCCTATCGCCATCAGAGAGCCTCCGAGCATAATACAATTGCGGTTACCTAAAAATCTGTCTGAAATAAAACCGCCGAGCATAGGAGTGAGGTAGCAAAGACCCAGAAAACCTCCATATATAATAGAAGATTCTTCCTTGCTCATCATTAGCGCACTTACAATGAACAATGTCAGGATCGCACGCATTCCATAGAAGTTGAATCGCTCCCACATTTCTGTGGCAAAAAGCACGAATAATCCTTTGGGGTGTCCTTGTTTTACTTCAGTCATGATTTTTTGTTTTTTAGGTTGAGGCGAAGATAGAAAAATCCTTTTAGTCTGTGGTGTAGAGGAACCCAGGCTAATTGATAGATTTGTTGAAAACTATTACACATGAATATTCCTTTCCATACAACAGATTGGCAAAAGATTCCTGTCATAGAACACAAAGGTGAAACAGGTACTGCCTATTGGAAGACCTTGCAGTTTGAGGGACTGAGGATACGAATGGTCGAGTACTCTAAAAACTATAAAGCAGATCATTGGTGCGAAAAAGGGCATCTTATATTTTGTATGGAAGGGGAGATGGATACGGAGCTTTCGGATGGCAGGATCATTTCTTTAAGCAAGGGCATGAGCTATCAGGTATCCGACGGGTCTAGTTCACATCGAACAAGTTCAGCGAATGGGGTGAAATTATTTATAGTGGACGGGGACTTTCTGAAATAGGTCTTATCTCGCAAGCCCTGTGATATTCAACATGAAATAATCGGCCGTGAGCCAATCGGTACTTGTACGGGCTGTACCGCCCTCGATCATCATACCTGCCGCCAATCCACTACCACTAGGAATATTTGTTGCATGGGTTGCTTTTAGAACACCATCCACATAAAATTCGATACTCGTCCCTGCAGCATTAGTTACTATTTTTAATTTTCTCCAAGTACCTGCAATTGTAGAAACCCCGGTATCAGTTGCTGTTTCTACCCCTCCGCTACGTGTAACGGCATACCATTTCCCTGTACCTCCAGCAGCGGTGGGTCTTGTTCTAAAATATACTCCGTCATTGGGTTCTCCAAATGCATTGAAGGCTGTAGTCAACCCTATGCGTCTGGTAAATCCCGTCGTGGTAAGGTTGGTGCTTACGCTAACTTCTTTCATTAAGACTTCGAGAGTCAGGTTACCCTGATTGCCCGGAGCTACATTTTTAAGATAAAAGGAAGAGTAATTGCTACTTACATTATCCACCGGTAGTTCAATGGTGCCAGGATGTGTTGCGGAAAATACAGTGGCAGAAAACCCGGGTTGATTTGTTATGTTAACGTTCCACCAGGAAAATGTCCATCCTAAACCAGCAATGCCACCTCTTGTTTCATTTCCGGTAAAATTGGAAGCCGATCCTGCTGTCAGAGATGGATTGGTAGAAATAAAATCATCATACATAGCCACATTGGTAGAGGGGTTAATAAGAGCTGAACCCCATGATAATGTTCCCGAACCATTTGTAATGAGGGCGGAATTGACAGCGCCATCAGCAGTAGGCAAAGTGTAGGTGATATCTACTGCCTGATTTCCTCCCTGAAAATAGGTGTATTTGGTAGGGGAGGCTCCGCCTTCTAGTAATCCAAACATTCCGTTCGGATTGGTTACGGTAGGGGGCATTACACGGAAAATATCTGTTCCGCCAGGTACATTTTGATTGCCTGCGCTATAAACTGCGCCGGGATAAAATTTTATATCTCCCGTAGTTTTCATGGTGACTAGATCAAGTCCATTTGTTCCTACTTCTGCTTGTACAGTTGCTCTGCCGGCTCTCCAAACATTTGGAAAATTTGGACTAAAGGCCAATAAACTTAACTGAGCTGTATTGCATGCAGCAGCCAATTCGCCATAGGCTGATGCTCCGCTGTTTGGATTATGAGCATAAACACCTGCCGCTGAATTGACATCTTTATAAACGTAAAGGAAATTTGAAAGCTGCGTAGAAGTGCCGATACTGACATCACCGGTACTTACTGTTGTACCTGAACCATCCACCGCATTTCCATAAATCATATTTCCGATGCTCATTTTATTTGAACCCGTTGCCAAAGGCGCGTCTATATCGTATCCGATCACAATGTTATTTGATCCGGAGGTGAGGGCATCTCCCGCCTGATAACCGAAAAGTAAATTGTTACTGCCTGTTGTTATCCCAAATCCACTCTGATATCCGTAAAAGGAATTATTGGAAGGCGACTGATTGATATTTCCATAACCTGCCTTATAACCCATCACCGTATTGCGGATGCCGGCAGTAGAATAATAGAGCGTGTTCATTCCTACCGCAGTATTATCCGCACCATCCGAATTCCTCATGGAAGCAGCACCGACTGCTGTATTGTTGCTGCTGAGAAAATTTCCATAGAGGGCAGCTGCTCCCACAGCTGTTAAGTTTGCTCCGCTGTTATTTTCATATAATGCAGCAGCTCCAAGAGCAGAGTTGCCGCTGTTCGCTCCGTTATTGTAAAGGGCTGCATTTCCGCAGGCTGCATTGTTTGATCCGGATGTATTATTTTGCAGAGCCTCCGCACCCACAGCTGTGTTATACCCTCCGGTTGACGCGTAAAGAGCAAATGCACCTACAGCAGCATTTTTTTCAGCAGTAGTATTTCTGTATAAAGCATAAGGTCCAATACCCATGTTTGCATCACCGGTATTATAATACATGGCGAATTGTCCCATGGCTGTATTGTT
>JAHEYK010000051.1:7146-20024 GCA_023251625.1 Bacteroidota bacterium | reverse complement strand
GTTTCAATATGCAAAGGATCTTCAAAGACAGTGAGTGCCAACGCATCGGGTGGAACACCCGGATACACATACGTTTGGTCAGGCGCTCCGGGTTTAAGTTGTACCTCCTGCCAAACCCCCAGTGTGGGCCCTTCCGTTTCAACAATTTATACGGTAACTGTTACCGATTCGCAAGGTTGTACTGCCACAGGAACATTGAGCGTTGTTGTAAATCCGTTACCCATCATCAACGCGGGAACAGATAAAACAATTTGTCCAGGTGGCATTGCAACAATTGGCGGAAGCCCCACCGGCCCTCCGGGATGTAATTATTTATGGAGCCCTGGCGCGGGTTTGAACAATACAACTTTTGCCAACCCAACTGCAAGTCCAACTGTTACCACTTCGTACATTGTAACCGGAATTAACACCGCAGGGTGCAGCAAAAAAGATACGGTGAAGGTGTCAACTTCGGGAGTTACGCCCACTATATCGGTAACTTCAACTTTTAGTACAATTTGTACAGGAATCATAAATACTACCACACTTACTGCTACCTCAACAGGTGCAATTAGTTATCTCTGGCTGCCTATAAACTTAACAACCCCTGCCATTACTGTTGGGCCTTTCTTCTCCGCCACCACAGCCATTTATACCGTAACCGTTACCAACGCAGGCGGCTGCACAGGAACGGGAACTTATTCGCTGAGCGTGATCAATAATCCTAATTCTCCTCCTGTTGTAAACCCGCTCACATATAATTATTGCGCAGGAGATGTAATTGCTCCTATCACTGCAACAAATATTACTTCTACTATTGCCTGGTTGAATTCCGCTTACAGCATCCTTTCTCTTAGCAATCCATTTACCCCTCCTCCTGTTTCTGCCGCGTATTATGTGGTGCAGGGAACGCTGGGATGCATCAGTAATCCTACTGCATTTTCTGTGATCATAAATCCAAATCCCATAGCCAGTGCAGGGCCAAACAGGACCGTGTGCCCGGGCTTTACCGCGCAACTGAATGCCAGCGGAGGAACAAACTATTTGTGGTCTCCACCGAAGTGGCTGAACAATGCTTCTTCTTCCAATCCATCTTCCAACCCGGATTCTACTATTACATATCATGTAACCGTAACAGATGCCAACAACTGCAAAGCCGTGGACAGCATTACGGTATTTGTTGCTCTGAACGATACCTGCACGCTTACCATTTATAATTTAATTTCTCCCAATGGGGATAATAAAAATGATGTATGGTGGATAGATGGCATCACTTCGTTCAAACAAAATACGGTGCACCTCTTTAATCGCTGGGGATCTTCCGTTTGGTTCGGGCAAAACTATGACAACACCAAAGTGGTATGGAAAGGGCAGAATGACAGTGGAGAAAAACTTCCTGACGGAACGTATTACTACATCATTGAACTAAAAGGCAAAAACCTGAAAGGATATGTGGAACTGATACATTGAAAACGAATATGTATATTGGGAAATCTTTATGTTATTTTTAACACTTCCTGAATGAAATTATGTCATTTTTGCATGAAAAAATAACTTGCATTGGAAAGAAAGGTAACTATGATCTGTAATATATTATTTGAGAGGCAGCGCATATATATAGCCGAACACTGAGTATAAAGGAATTTATGGGTTGTATGAACTGTGATTAGAGTATAATAACGATGTATCTTTAACATTTGATTGCCCGTACATTAAAGAATGAAAAAACATATATACATAATCTACTTTTTCTTTTTTCTTTTTGTAGGGCTTATTTCATCTGAAGTAAATGCGCAAAAAAAACCTGTTCCTAATGCTTTTTGCACACCACATTTGGTTGTTTCATCGTCCACCTCTGTAACGTGTAAGGGCGGAAACGATGGGGCAGCTACTGTGGTAGGCTATACTACAGGAACAACTTGCACACAAGCGGGCGTTAATGATCTTTTTGATGGGGATTATTATTGGGACCCACCGCTTAATGTATTCGCGCGGACTGTGACTGGCGTTAGTGCAGGGGATTACACCGTTACATGGAATGACCCTGATGGTGACTGTCCGGCAAAAACCATAACCGTAACTATCACCGAACCATCCGTTGCATTAGGTGCAAGCACAAGTATTAACAACGCAACATGTGGGCAGTGTAACGGAACAGTTGATATTGTTTTTGTAAGCGGAGGTACTGGTGCTTATTCATACCTCTGGACTCCGGGGAATTTTACTTCTTCCGGAGTTGGAAACCGTTGCCCAAGTACAATGAATTGTACGGTTAGCGATGCAAATGGTTGCAACATTGTTAAAACATGTCCCGTAATAAATGTAGGCACTGCAACAAATTCTAGTATTCCATCACATACAGATGTTACGTGTTCTGGTGCGAATAATGGTACTGCAACTGCAAACGCAACCGGAGGTGGAGGCTCGTATACGTATGCATGGGCTCCATCAGGAGGTACCGGACAAATTGCAACGGGCCTAGCTGCCGGAACAACATATACGCTTACAGTTACAGGTGTGAATGGGTGTGTTGATCCTTCTCCTCCAACTATTTCTGTCACCCAACCTATGGCCATCGGTTATACCACCATAAATTCCACTGCAGAAACATGCGGAAAAGGAAACGGAAGCGCAGTGATTAACGGTGTGGGCGGAGGCACCCCGGCTTTTTCTTACGTATGGTCTCCTTATGGAGGCAGCAGCTCCGGAGGATTTTCTTCCACAGCATCCGGACTTTCTTCCGGAAATTTTTCAGTTACGATCACCGACTCGCAAGGTTGCACAAAAGTAGTGGCTGCACCTCCTGTTAACAATGTAGGTGCTCCTATCAATGCAAACACTACAGTCAATAAAAATGTTTCCTGCAAAGGCGGAAGTGATGGTTCTGCAACCGCTTATGCAAGCAACGGACAAGCACCTTTGACATTTTTCTGGCAGCCCCCGGTAAGTGGTTTCGGGCAAACCATGAATGCGCTGCCGGCCGGCACATACAACATTGATGTGACCGATGGGCTTGGCTGCACAGGGACAACTGCTGTCACTATTACGGAACCTTTTTCCGCGTTAAGCATAAACCCCACTTCTACTCCGGCCAGTTGCGGAGTAGCAAACGGAACTGCGTATGCCAATGAAGCAGGGGGCAGCCCTCCCTATACCTACCAGTGGTCACCTTCAGGAGGTATCGGGCCTGTAGCAAATAATCTGTTGGCAGGCGCGTACACGATCACCATCTGGGACAACAACGGATGCACGCTTTCAAAAAATGTGAGCGTGAACAGCAGCGGAGGGATCAATGCAAACGTAACTGTTACTTCGAACGTTTCCTGCTTTGGAGGAAACAACGGAGCAGCCAATGTAACAGCCAGCAGCGGCACACTGCCATACACGTATGCCTGGTCCCCTTCAGGAGGAAGTACTTCAGTCGCAACCGGCCTTATTGCAGGCACGAGCTACGCGGTTCAGGTTACAGATTTTGCCGGTTGTGTGATCACAAAAACTTTTTCCATCACACAACCCTCTGCCATTACCGCAGCACCCAGCACCACGCAAACTCCCTGTACGCAAAGTACAGGAAGTGCAACAGCCAATGCAAGCGGAGGCAGCCCTACTTTCACTTATCTGTGGAAACCCGGAAATCAAACAACATCCACCGCCACCGGATTAGCTGCCGGAAATTATACGGTAACAGTAACCGACTCTAAAAACTGTACAAAAAATTTTACTGCCCTTGTAACAAATACCGGCGGGCCCACAGTGAACACAGCACTTACCACAAATATTTCCTGTTTTGGGGGAAGCAACGGGGTTGCAACAGCTACGGTCACACCTGCTTCATCTTACACATTTTCCTGGAACACCACCCCTGTGCAAACAACAGCCAGTGCCACCGGATTGAGCGCGGGAAATTATATGGTCACTGTTACCAGCACATCGGGCTGCGTTACAACATCAACCGTACAGGTCACACAGCCAACACAAGTGCTTCCGAATGTGGTGAATAATTCTGTTTCCATCTGCAAAGGAGCTCAGGCAGCACTCGGATCAAATCCTTCAGGAGGAAGTCCGGGATACACTTTCAACTGGGTGCCGGGAGCCGATCTGGATGACGGCACGCTGGCCCATCCAACAGCGGGCTGCATAGTCACCACTGTTTACACCGTGACAGTTACTGATTCCAAATCCTGTACCGCACAGGCAACTGTAACGGTAACTGTAAAACCATTGCCAACTGTAAATGCCGGAGTTGATAAAACAATTTGCACAGGAGGGAACGCAACACTCATTGCAACAGGTGCATCCACTTATACCTGGAGCCCCACATCGGGATTAAGCAATCCAAACATTTCAAACCCTGTTGCGAATCCAAGTGCAACCACATTTTATATTGTAACCGGAACCAATTCATCCGGCTGCACAAATTCCGATACGGTCAAAGTATCGACCGGAGGAGCGGCTCCTGTGGTTTCTATTTCGGCTGTATCCACAACCATTTGTGCCGGACTCGGCAATACAACTCTTACTGCCAGCACAGGCAACGCCATCAGTTATTCCTGGACATCCACTCCTCCAACATTTCCTCCTCTGCCAAATACAAATACTGTGGTAGTAAGCCCCGATCAGGTTGGAACAGCTACGTACACAGTGGTTGTTACAAATGCCGGAGGCTGCACGGGCCAATCAGTTATCACATTAACAGTAACACCTTCTCCCACTACTCCAACGGTTGCACCCGGAAGTGCTTCTGTTTGTTTGGGGGATGTGTTCCCGGCTTTCTCTACCACGCCCACTCCACCAAATTATGTGGTGTGGACCGATCCTGCAAATTCATTTTTCTCTGTCGGGAATACGTATCAGCCCCCTGTAAAACCGGTGGGAAGTTATACGCTGGTCTGCGTACAGGGAACTGCAGCCTCCTGCCTCAGCTATCCCGCCATCATTCCGCTCATAGTTCATCCCCTGCCTGTTACAAATGCAGGACTGAACATGACCGTTTGCCCGGGCTTCACAGCGAATCTGAACGCAAGCAGTACCGGCGGTGGTTCTCCGTATTCGTACCTGTGGTCTCCCACCAAGTGGTTGAACAATGCTTCGCTTGCAAATCCATCTTCCAATCCGGATTCAACAATTATTTATTTGGTAACTGTGACGGATGCAAACAACTGCAAAGACAAAGACAGCGTTACTATTTTTGTAGCAGTGAATGATACCTGCACTCTTTCTATCTATAATTTGATTTCGCCCAACGGAGATAACAAGAACGAAGTATGGTGGATAGATGGCATCACCGGCTTCCGCAATAACACTGTGCACCTCTTCAACCGCTGGGGCTCTTCCGTCTGGTTCGGACAAAATTATGACAACGATAAAGTATTATGGAAAGGGCAAAACGACAACGGAGAAAAATTGCCTGACGGAACTTATTATTATGTGATCGAGCTCGGAAAGAAAACACTTACCGGCTTTGTTGAATTGATACATTGAAAATGAAAAAATATTTTAATCCGGCATTTTTGTTGCCTGCTGTATATTGTTTATTGTCTACGGCTGTTTTTTCACAACAAGACGCCCAATACAGCCAGTACATGTTCAATCCGCTTGCGCTGAACCCCGCCTACGCAGGCAGCCGCGATGTTTTTTCTTCTGCCATCGTGTACCGTAACCAGTGGACCGGCATTGAAGGCTCTCCCTCTACTGCCCTGCTCGCCCTGCAATCCCCCATCGGAAAAAAAAATGCAGGTGTGGCAATGGAAGTGATGTCAGACAAGCTTGGCTTCAAAAGCAACACCGCACTTTTATTTTCATACGCGTATCATATTCATTTTCTAAAGGGTAAACTTTCTTTCGGGCTCCGAACAGGGTTGTATGATTACGTGTACGACTGGAACAAAGCAAAAGTAAAAGACCAGGGCGACATTTTCAATACCGGGGGGAGCAGCTCGAAACTTGCCGGTACTGTAGATTTTGGATGTTACTATTACACACGTTCCTTTTACTGGGGCCTTGGATTAACGCACCTCAACCGCGGCACCATCACCGATGCGCAAAGTTCCGATGCTGCCGCACAGCAATCCATTCATTTTTTTATGCCGATCGGAAAAGCATTCCAGGCCGGAAGAACGATCATCAACCCGACCTTCCTGGTCAAAGGTGCCGGAGGCGCACCTACGGAAGTAGACATGGGAGTAAATTTTCTGCTCAAAGAAAGGATCTGGCTCGGCATGTCCTTTCGCGCCCGCTACGGAGTGGTATTCATGACCCAGTATCTGATCAATGAAAAACTGAAAGTTGGATATTCATACGACCTCGGACTGAACAGCATCGGTACAGCCGGCAAAGGCTCGCACGAGATCATGCTTCAGTACGATATGAATATTAAAGGGACTAAAATGGAAATGTTAAGATATTTTTAACTGTTGCGCATTATTTCGAAAATAAAAAATACCTCCAAGGCAAAAATATTTTTGTTGCTTTTTGCTCTGTTACTTAGCTCGGTAGAGCCGGGAACCCTGCAAGCATTTGCTCAAACCGGGCCCTTCAAAAAAGCCGATTCTTATTTCAACAACAAAGAATTTTCGAAGGCGATCCCTCTCTATAAAAAAGCATCTGACAAGAACGATGAGGCGTTGAAAAAACTGGCCGACTGTTACCGCATTCTGAAAAATTACAAGCTGGCCGAGCCTTGTTATGAAAAATTGGTTTCAAAAAAGCCTTCTGATCCCCTCATCTATTTTTATTATGGGGAATCTTTACTCAACAACAATAAATATGACGCGGCTAAAAAACAATTCACTACCTACTCGATCCTGGACCCGGATGATAAAAAGGGGGAGCTCTACCGGAAAATATGTGATGAGATAAAAGAGCTGGCAGATAAACCTGCCCTGTACAGGGCCTATAACCTGGGAGAAATAAATTCCCCCGTTGCAGATTTTTGTCCGGTGCTTTATAAAAACGGAATAGTATTTTCTTCCGAGCGCATAAAGGACCTTGTGATGTCTTCTCAAAGCGGCACTACAGGAAATCCTTATCTCAATTTGGTTTTTGCGAAAGAAGAGAAAAGATCACACGGGCGAAAAGATACCCTTTCGAAAACAAATGGAAATGATTCTGCTATTTATGTGGATGCAAGATTATTTATTGAAAAACTGAACGGAGACGGGCATTACGGCCCTGCCTGTTTCAATGCTGACTTTACTGAAATGTATTTTATGAAAGTGAGCAGCACTCCCAGCAAGCGCGGAGCCGTAAGCCAGTCAAAAATCTATTGTTCAAAATACAAGAACGGATGGGGAACTCCAACACTTCTTTCGATCAGCAGCGATGAATATTCGGTGGGACATCCGGCCATTTCTAAAGACGGACAATATTTATATTTTACATCCAATATGCCGGGCGGCCTTGGCGGAACGGATCTCTGGATGTCAAAGCGTGAAGGCGAAACATGGGGTGCTGCGCAAAACCTGGGAAAAGAGATCAATACCTCCGGCAACGAAGCCTATCCAAGTATCGGTTCCGATAATATGCTCTACTTCTCCTCTACAGGCCATACAGGTTTTGGAGGGCTGGATATTTTTGCTGCCGTGCAAAAGAACGGGCAATGGGGCGGTGTGAGTAACATGATGCCTCCGATCAATTCTACCGCCAATGATTTCGGTATCGTTTTTAAAAACAGCGCCAGCGGATATTTTTCTTCCAACCGGGAAGGAGGAAAAGGCAGTGATGATCTTTATGGATTTACCGTATCGGGAAAAATCACCAGCGTTTCGGGGAAAGTTCTGCTGAGCCAGAATGTTTCGGATGGAGCGCCCCATGTGAAAGTATTTCTCCTCTCCGGTAAAGGAACCCTCCTCCGTACCGGATCAACCGATGCATCCGGCTTGTTCAAGTTTGACAACCTATCATCCGATGAAACATACATGGTAAAAATCGATGAGAACGATCCGGTATTCATGAACCAGAAAAAATTATACCTCACCGATTCAAAAAATAAAATTGTACGCGTGATCGGAAAGAACAAAGAAGGATTTTTCATTTTCGAAAACCTGCCTGCTGACCTGAGCAAGCTATCCATACTTTCTGAAGATGATGTGTCCATTGTGGGCAACCTGTTTGCAGGCGATGAGCGCGCTCCTCTTAAGAACACCAAAGTGAACTTGCTGAACAGCAAAGGAGAAAAGGTGCAATCCACCACCACCAACTCTCTGGGGTCGTTTGCCTTTATGAACCTGCCGCCCAACGAGGATTTTACCGTAAGCATTGAAGGCATGGATCCTAAATTTGCTTCTAAAAAAATATATTTCACCAACCGCAACGGAAAAGAAATTGCCATTTGCGATGGACGGTCCTGCGAATTCCGCATCCTGGCATCGGATATCAATACGTTAACTCTCCTGAAAGTGGAAGACAGCCAGCTGCTGGCAGATCTGAACGGAATTCTTTTTACCGACCGCAAAGGGAAAACACGCCTGAGTAAATACACCATCACCGTGGTCGACAAAGATGACAATGTGCTGGGCACCTGCCAGACCGATGCATCCGGCAATTTCAAATTTGTAAATCTGCCCGCGCACAAAAGCTACATGATACGTTTGAAAGAAGATGACCCCACGCTGGTTGCTAAAGATGTGTTCCTTGCCAATGCAAATGGGGTGATAGTAGCTACGCTCAAACTGGCAAAGAAATTTTTCCATTACAGCTTCCTGGCTGTTGATGAAGTAACGCTTGCCCGGATCTACTATGACGATCCCTGGCTGAGCGTATCCAACGTAGAAAAAGAAGCAACTATTATTGAAAATATTTATTTCGAATACGAAAAGGCTACTTTGCTTTCACAAGCCATCATTACCCTGAACAAAGTAGTGGGCGTAATGCAGGAAAACCCAGCTATTGCAGTTGACATCATTGCACATACCGATTCCAGAGGAACAGACGAGTTCAATATGAAGCTTTCCGAAAAACGGGCGCAATCGGCCGTTGAGTATATTATCTCAAACGGCATATCAAGAAACCGCCTCCGTGCAATAGGCATGGGCGAAACACATCTGATAAACGGATGCAAAGATGGTATTGAATGCTCTGAAGAACAACATGCACAAAACCGCCGGACGGAGTTTAAAGTGAAAAGGAGTTTAAAATAATTTTCGCAATACGACATGTAGTCTCTTGTTTTAGACAAGCCATTCTACAAAATTTATCTCTATTTCTGACTGCGGACTATTATTAATATCCGAAAATTAAACTTATCTTTGTCTTTGTTAATAGATTGTATGCACGGAACATCTGATTCATTTTCACTCCTCAAAAATTTGCTGCTGTTGGCGCTCGCCTTTGGCACACGGGGGGTGTTTGCACAGAACATTGCGGTCAATACCACCGGCAATCCTGCCGCTGCTGCCAATTTATTTGAAGTGACCCAGCCGGCCGGTGCAGCAAATAATTCTATTGGAATTTTCTCAAGTAATTTAAGCACTGCTGCCAATGCGTATGCGATCTGGGCGCAGGCAACAGGAGCCGCCACGAATAAATATGCCATCGTTGTGCCCGGTGGAGGAGGAAATGTTGGATTTGGAACTACAACGCCTCAGGTTGCTTTGCAGGTACAATCAACTATTCCAGCGGCAAGTGTGGCGCCTCATCCCTATCGCACCGGACTTTTGGTAGAGGGTGACCAGAACACCTTGGGCGGCCGGATAGCGATCCGGCAGGCAGATTATCAGTCTAATCTGGTTTTATTCAGAACGAACGGCACGATTGCCGCACCTACCACCTTGGTTTCCGGAGACTTGATGGGAGGGGTTTCGTTCGGGGGTTACGATGGTACACAGGTAAATAGTTTTCGAGGAATCAATGCCTACGCAGCCGAAACATGGGCAAACAATGCCGATGGCGCCCATCTTGCATTCAATACAATAAATATCGGAAGCGGGTTTGGAACAGGGGGCACAGAAAAGATGAGAATTACTTCAGAAGGATACGTGGGCATCAATACAACTTTGCCCCTTGGCTTGCTTCATGTGGTGAGCACACTTCCAAACTATGCGGACAGGATGTCGAATGTTGCGAATGAGGGATCTTGTTTTATTTTCAGGAAAGCCAGAGGAACAACTGCGGTGCCAGCAGCAATTCAAAATGGGGATGAAATTGCCAAGTTTTTAGTTTCTGCATACGATGGTTCAAGCTACCTCTGGCTGGGAGGAATAAGTGCAGTGGTGAATGGGGCTGTGGCTGCCGGATCCATACCAACCGATCTGGTTTTTGGAGTAAGTTCTACGCACATGGGAAATCCGATCACCAATGAGGCGATGCGTATCACCAATGGAAAGTATGTGGGTATAGGCACAACAAATCCGGCAGCAAAATTGGAGGTGGACCACACCCCTGCAGCATTCACCCACGGTGTATTGTTTGACATTGCCACCACCAATGCGAACATAAATTTATTTACTGTTTGGGCCAGCGGTGCCGGAACCAACACCGGCAGAATTGAATTGCGGAGAACGGGTACGGAGGCCAAGGACATCAGTTTCCGGATAGCGAACAATGCCTACAACCATGGGATGGATATTACCATGCCGGCCAGCTCGGACGATATCAGATTTGACATTATCGGATGGGGCAGCGGGGCCCTGTACTTAAAGAGCAATGGAAATGTGGGAGTGGGGATAGGAACAACATCGCCTGCCTATAATTTAGAGGTCAACGGAACCTTTGGCTTCGGAAACGGAACAGCTGGCTCGTACCGTTCAAGAACCGAAACACGGGCCGATGCAGGACTGATTGCAACGCAATCCGGATTTTTTGAAACAGCTGCTCCCTCGCCTTCTTCAGACTGGCCTACTTCAACGGCCAATGCCTCTGCAAATTTTGATGCGAGCGGAAATGCAACCAACTGGTGGCATCTCATTGATTCCCGTCATAGTAACAACGGCAATAATTATGCAATGCAATTTTCAGGAGGTTTTTTTGACCAGAACATCTATTTCCGAAAAACCAATAACAGCGCAAGTACACCCTGGTCAAAATTGGTAACTACATCCAACAGTGTAATGGCCCCCAGTTTAACGTTTCCTGATGGACTATCAAGCGTAACAGCAAAGGTTTTACAAAATGGCGCGGCTGCATGGAGTTATACGGTTCCTGCCGGGAAAAATTTATATATCACCAATTATTACAGCATACTTAGTGCAGGGAGCGGTGCCTTAACCGTTGGAGGCACCACCGTCATTGACGGGTTATCAGATTACAGTAATGTAAATAATCCAACATACATGAAGATGCCGATCATAGTTCCTGCCGGAGTCGCTGCAGCCGGCCCCGGCTTTTCTGTTGCCTCCGGCTTTGAAGTAAGTGCCAGTATAACACCTATAACACAAACAGGTTTAAACACCACCCCGTATACCGTAACAGCCGGCAAAACTCTTGTGATCCTGCAAACGTATATCACAGGGGGAAGCGATATGAGCATGAGCATTAACGGAGGAGCAAATTATTATGTGGTAAGGGGAACCGCAAGAAGCAATGTCAGCAATAGCGGTGCTCAAAGTCCGCTTGCATCTCCTTTGATCTTTCCTGCAGGCACAAAGATTAAAATGGCAAACGATGCACATTCTTTCAACGGCTATGAGTTTTAATTGAGTCGAAAACAAGCGGGCACCCCCGGCCGATTTAAAAATATTGCTTTCTTCACGATGCCTAAAAGGCTGACACCTTGAAACAATCCTAAATTTTCTTCGCCCTCTTCCTGCTTTTAAAAACAGATTCCGGAACATTTTTAGCCGTCTCCCGCTGTATTTTCAGCCGCTCTTCTTTGGGTAAGTGAGATATCTTCTGGCATTCCACCGAGCAGCATGCTTCAAATTTTTCCCGGCAGGAATCACACTGAATGAAAAGTAAATGGCAGGCATCGTTCGCGCAGTTGTAATGTGAGTCAGACAATGTACCACATTGATAGCATTTTGAAATGACGTCATCGGTTATGCGCTCCCCCATCCGTTCATCAAAAACAAAATTCTTTCCCTTAAATTTTGATTCAAGTCCTTTTGCTTTCACCTGACGGGCATATTCAATGATCCCTCCATATAATTGATTCACATCCTTAAACCCATGATGCTTTAAAAATGCACTGGCTTTTTCACAGCGGATTCCGCCCGTGCAATACAATAATATTTTTTCTTTTTCTTTTCCTTTTAAAATATCTTTTACCATCGGTAATTCCTGTCTGAAGCTGTGCGCCTCCGGACAAATAGCATTTTCAAAATGCCCCACCTCGCTCTCATAAAAATTACGCATGTCCACCACAATGGGCTTTTTATTCTGTCCGCCACCGGACGCCCGCCTGCCATCCTTATTATTAATGGATGTCGGGCAGGGATCCTCGCTTTGGCGGGACATGGCTTCATTCCATTCTTCAGCAGATAAATGCTTACCCACATTCGTTACATCATACGCATCGTCTTTAAGCCCATCAGCTACAATTTTATTTCTTGTCCTTACAATGAGTTTGTAAAATGATTTGCCATTATCTTCTACGGCAATTTTGAAAGGCACATCTTTGAATCGTTTATCTGCATAAAGTTCTTTTTTGAATTTTTCAAAGTTTGCTTCGGGCACACTCAATTGGGCGTTAATGCCTTCATGTGCCAGGTAAATCCTTCCGAATATGTTCAATGCTGTCCAGTTGCTGAACAGTTTATCACGCAATGCCTGGGGATCATCAATGATTACATACCGATAAAAGGAAAGAGTGATTCTTTGGAAGGTCTCCTCCTGCAGCCTCCTGATCATTTCTTTTCTGCTTGGGAATTTTTGAGGCCTGTTGATCATGTTTAGAAATCTAATATTTGATGAAAGATGTGATTATTATTCATTCGAAATTCACCCTCAAAATTAGGATTTTTATA
>JAHEYK010000051.1:0-7046 GCA_023251625.1 Bacteroidota bacterium | reverse complement strand
GCAGTCTTAATATATGTCAGCCACAGATAAGATACTCGTCATAGGCTCTTCCGGCCAGATCGGAACAGAACTCACGGAAAAATTACAGGAAATTCATGGCACGGGAAGCGTGATAGCATCCGATCTGAAAAAAGCTGCAAACCACCAGGGTGTTTTTGAAGAGCTGGATGTGTTGGATGAAAAAAAGCTAGGTGAGATCGTAGCCAAATACAAGGTCACTCAAGTATATCTGTTGGCTGCACTTCTTTCAGCCACCTCCGAAAAAAATTCCCAATTTGCCTGGAAGCTGAACATGGGCAGCCTCTTCAATGTGCTGGATCTTGCCAAAGAAAAAAAAATAAAAAAAGTTTATTGGCCCAGCTCCATCGCAGTTTTCGGGCCATCCACTCCACAGGAAAATGTTCCCCAGTTCACGGTGATGGACCCAACAACCGTTTATGGCATCAGCAAATTAGCGGGTGAAAGATGGTGCGAATATTATTTTTTGAAACACGGGGTGGATGTGCGCAGCCTGAGATATCCCGGCCTTATCAGCTATAAGTCTCCTCCCGGGGGCGGCACCACCGATTATGCGGTGGATATTTTTTACCAGGCTTTGGAAAAAGGTACGTTCGAATGTTTCCTTTCCGAGAATACCACCCTGCCCATGATGTATATGCCCGATGCCATTCGCGCTACCGTTGAGTTGATGCAGGCTGATGCACAAAATATAAAGATCAGATCATCCTATAATGTAGGAGCCATCAGCTTCTCACCAAAAGAGATCGCTACAGCAATTCAAAAACATATTCCTAAATTTTCCATACGCTACAACCCCGATTTCAGGCAAAAGATAGCCGACTCCTGGCCCAACAGTATAGACGATTCTGCAGCAAGAAAAGACTGGAATTGGAGTGCAAAATATGATCTGCAGGAAATGGTAAAAGACATGCTTCAAAACCTGCCAAAACCCGCTGTAAACCACAAATGAGGATTTATTACATAAAATCGACAAAAATGAGCGAAGAAAGAGGCTATTATATCGTTCAAAACCACTCACTCGTCTAAAAGTCAACTTTATCTGCTATATGAACCCAACAAATGACATAACTTTACTTTATAAACTTAAACTTAAACTTAAATGGAACTTTATGAAGAAACTCCTACTCTTCATTCTTATCTGCCAGTCGGCTTTGGCTCAATCCATCAACAGTGATACGCTGAATCAGGTGGATCCTACGGGACTCAAACAAGGTTATTGGGTCGTTCTGAACAGTATAAAAAAACTTCCTGCCTACCCTGCCGAAGCTAAGGTGGAAGAAGGCATGTTTGCCGACAGCAAGAAAATTGGCATCTGGAAAATGTTCTATCCGAACGGGAATATGAAGAGCGAGATCACCTTTACCAATAACCGCCCAAGCGGATATGCCAAGATGTATTATGAGAACGGAAAAATGCAGGAAGAAGGAAACTGGGAGAACAACCGTTGGACCGGTGCCTACAAATCATATTATGAGAATGGACAGCCCTTTTATGTTTTTACGTATACACCTACTGGCAAACGCGAAGGTGAACAAACCTATTATTGGGAGAACGGAAAAGAAATGATGAAAGGCGTTATGCACGATGGGAAAGAAGCAGGCACCTGGGAAGAGCATTATGAAAATGGTGACCTGAGAGCAAAAAAAGCCTTCAACGATGGAGCTCTGGACGCAGCAAATACGGAAGTATATGCACCTAAAGCACCGATGCCCCCTAAGAAAGAAGAACCTATTTCAAAAGATCCTCCTAAAGTAGCTGCCAGCACAGAAAAGGCCAATGCAGCAGCAAAACCTTTTGACGGAAATGGCTATGCCAAACTCTTTATTGCAGGCGGCAGAATATCCAAAGACGGAGAATTCAAAAACTACCGCCTCATGGATGGAAAGGATTACGTCTACAACACGGATGGAATCCTTGAAAAGATAGCCGTATACAAAGCCGGCAGATATGTTGGCGATGCTCCGATGGAAGATAAGTAACACCATCCTTATATTATAAGTAAAGAAGTCCCGGTAAGTTTTTATCGGGACTTCTTTTTTTGCATACTTTTATGCCCCATGGCATCTCAGCAAATAGAAATATACAACACCCTTACCCGTAAAAAGGAAAAATTCACACCATTGCATCCTCCTTTTGTGGGTATGTATGTTTGCGGGCCTACAGTGTATGACGATGTGCATTTGGGCAACTGCCGCACGTTCATTTCGTTTGATCTTATTTACCGGTATCTGGTTCATGTAGGATATAAAGTACGCTACGTGCGTAACATCACCGATGCGGGGCACCTGGAAGGCGACCGCGATGAAGGGGGCGATAAGTTTGCCAAAAAAGCAAAGCTGGAGCAGGTAGAACCCATGGAGATCGTGCAGAAATATACATTGGGATTTCGCGATGTGATGCGAATGTTCAACACGCTGCCGCCGAGCATTGAGCCCACTGCCACCGGGCATATTTCTGAACAGATCGAGATGACAAAAGAGATCATCGCTGCAGGCTTGGCGTATGAATCAAATGGGACCGTTTATTTTAATGTAGAAAAATATTCTCAGAAAAATAATTATGGCACCTTGTCGAACCGGAAATTAGAAGAACTTTTGGAAGGTACCCGTGAATTGGGCGGACAGGACGAGAAAAAAGGAAGACTCGATTTTGCACTTTGGATCAAAGCAAAACCTGAACACATCATGCGCTGGCCTTCTCCCTGGGGCATAGGATTTCCCGGGTGGCATATTGAATGCTCCGCTATGAGCACAAAATATTTAGGCAAAACGTTTGACATCCACGGTGGAGGAATGGACCTGATCGCCACGCATCACACCAACGAAGTTGCACAATCGCAAGCATGTAATCACTGCGAGCCCGTAAAATACTGGATGCATACCAATATGCTTACGGTGAATGGTGTGCGGATGTCGAAAAGCGCAGGTAACGGATTTTTGCCGATGGAGCTATTTACCGGAAGCCATAAGCTTTTGGAAAAAGGTTATTCCCCGATGGCGGTAAAATTCTTCATGCTGCAAACCCATTACCGAAGCACCCTGGATTTTTCAAACGAGGCCCTGCAGGCATCTGAAAAAGGGTTCGATCGCTTGATGAATGCAATCCGCACATTGGAAAAATTAAAAGTATCTGACAAATCTTCCTCTGACATTAAAGCGCTTCACCAGAAGTGCTACGATGCCATGAACGATGACTTCAACAGTCCGATACTACTGGCTAATTTATTTGACGGAGTAAAAACGATCAATTCGATCCATGATAGAAAAGAATTGATCTCAAAAGAAGATCTGTCTTTATTGAAAAAAACCTTTCGCGATCTGGTTTTTGATGTGCTTGGGTTAAAAGAAGAAAAAATCTCGTCCAACAACGATGAACTTGGCAACAACCTGATGGCGCTGATCATCGATATCCGTAACGAAGCAAAGGCAAAAAAGGATTTTCCCACTTCGGATAAACTGCGCGATGGCCTTGCCAAAATAAAGATCTCCATCAAAGACACCAAAGAAGGAACCACCTGGGAAATAGAAAAATAATTTTTATGAGATCATTCCGGCTGTTCTTTGTCTACTGTTTACTGGCTACTGCCTACTGGCTGCTTCCTTCCTGCTCCAACAATGAGAAAACTTCTCAATCTGAAACTGAAAACCTGAAACCCGAAGTCGCGCTTCCTCCCGCTCCCAAGTTCAACGAAGATTCAGCTTACTCATTTGTAAAAGCACAGGTGGATTTCGGCCCCAGGATCCCCGGTACTGCTCCGCACGCAAAATGTGCAGATTATCTAACCAGCAAATTACGGTCGTACGGATGGGAGGTGCAGGTTCAGAGCGGGCCCGTGACAACCTATGATGGGAAAAAATTCAATTTGAAAAATATTATTGCATCCTATAAACCAGAAAATACGGATCGTGTTCTCCTGATGTCTCACTGGGATACACGTCCTTTTGCAGATTCGGATACGGTCGGGAAAGACAAACCTTTTGATAGTGCCGATGACGGCCCCAGCGGTGTGGGGGTTATTTTAGAAATTGCACGTGCTCTCAGCATTTCAAAACCGGATGTGGGCGTTGATATCCTGTTTGATGATCTGGAAGATTATGGCAAAGAGAATGATGGCGGAGAAAATACCTGGGGGTTGGGTGCACAGTATTGGGGAAGAAATCCGCACAAACCAGGATACAAAGCAGCGTATGGGATTTTATTAGATATGGTGGGCGCAAAAGGAGCGACCTTTCCCCGTGAAGGAGGTTCGACTCAATATGCACCATATGTTGTAAAAAAGATCTGGAATAAAGCTGCACATCTTGGATACTCAAACTATTTTGTGTTTGATGATGCCGGTTCCATTACCGATGATCATGTTTATATTATTCAATATGCCAACATTCCGTGCGTGGATATTGTGAACATGATCCCGCCCAATACATTCGGATCTTACCATCACACCCATCGCGATAACATGAGTATCATAGACAAGAATACTCTTAAAGCTGTAGGACAAACAATCCTTGAAGTGGTGTGGGAAGAGCAGAAGGTTAAGATGTAAAATGTAAAAAGGCAAATGGCAGATGGAAAAGGCAGACATACATTTGCCTTCTGCCCTCTTACATCTGCCTTCTATTTATTCATCTGCTTCAACGTTTCATCTGCCTGCTTCTGATACCTACTCCTGGAATTTTGCTGCAGCTCCGATAAATTTCTTTTAGCATTTTGCGTATCATTTTTTTTGATGTACGCCAAAGAAAGATACCATTGCGCAGCATCATAAAACTCTCCATCCTTTTTTGCGAGCACTTTATTCAGGTTGATGATGGCTTTATCTGTTTGTCCTGTACTCATATAGGAAACTGCTGAATAGAATAAAGCGTTGTAGTTATTCGGATCTTTAGTAAGTGTTTTTTCAAAATCCTCTGTAGCACCGGCATAATTTTTTTGTTCATATTTCTGCATCGCCATGTCCTTGTCATCGGCACCCATTGCTGAATTTCCTCTATCTACAGAATCAGCACGCACAGCTTGCGTGATCGCCCCACCGGCCTTATCCATTGGAGGTGTTGCAACGGACTGAGAGGACTGAGAGGGCTGAGCAGCCGGGGCTTCAGCAGATTTCTTATCTTTTGACCGCTTCTTTTCCGATTTAGCTTTTTCTGCAAACGCCATCACTTCGGTATTCTGTTGTTTTTGTTCCTCGTCTTTCAATACGCTGTTATCATTTGCTTTGCCCTGCTTGCCTGCTATCTGAATATTTGCTGATACACCTGTTGCCGTAGCAGTAACCGGAGCCGGAGCTGCTTTAGTTTGAGCATCCCCATAAGAATCCTTCCCTGGCGTCAGAGCAGGTGCTTTTTCCGGTGCTCTGTTTTCTTCCCGGTCCAATGCCAGCGGTTCATCGCGCACGACATCCGCTTTGGGTTCAGAAGGAACTGCAACAGCTCCCCTTTTTTCATTGGCAGCAATGCCATAATATCCCTCGCTCTTGGATACTTCTTGAGACAGTTTTTCCGCAACCTGAGCATGTTTTGTAACCACTTTTTTATCTTCTTTGACCACAGCATTTTGAAAGCGCGCCGGCTCTCCTTTTGTTCCGGCAGGAATTTGTTCTGCTGATTTATTAAGCTCAGGCGCTTCTGTAACAGGCGCATTATTGGTTGAGTTTGCGTCTTTATCCGCTTTGTAAGGCTCGAACTTATCTGCAAATATTTTTTCGGAAGAAGCAGGGTCCAACTCTTTCATAGACATCTGGTTCTTGAAGAACCAGACAAGGCCAACGAGAAGAGCAATGGATGCTGCTAAAGCCAGTTGGGTGCGATACTGCTGAAGGAAAATAATTTTTATCTCTTTTTTAGCAACTCTATTTTGAATTTTTGTATTTAGTTCGGATGTAATTCCTGAAATCTTCTTTTTATCAGCAATCGTCTGCAATCCTTCCACCGCATCCGAACACATTTCGCAATCGATCAAATGTTTCTCCACCCCATGCTTTTCAGCTGGAGAAAGTTGCCCCGACAAATACTTCAGCAGCATGTCCTCCGACAAACAATCTGTATGAGCAAATATGTCCGAATGTTTTTTCACTTTTGACTTTTAACTTTTGACTTTTGACTTGTCATTAGTATTTTCAAATTCCGTTTTCCATTCTGTATATAACTCTTCACTTCTTTCATCGAGTATCCGGTCATCTTCGCCACTTCTTCGTATGATTTCTCCTGCAAATAAAAGAGTTCTATACATATCTTTTGATCTTCTTTGAGTTCTTTAATTGCTTCTTCCATCAAACTAAGTTGTTTTTCCTTGTCTTCTCCATTATGATGCAAATCTGATGCCAATTCCACAGCCGCCTCACCCCCAACCCCTCTCCCAGAGGAGAGGGGAGCAACACCATCCTCCGAAATATCTTCGGTCAATTCCCTCGGCAATTCAACATGATTTTTTTTGCTTCGGAAATACATCATGCAGTGGTTCTTTGAAACCATATAAAGCCAGCCTTTGAAGTTCTCTACCTTATGCCTGTGCAGATCAGTGAGGATCTTTTCGAAGATCTGCATTACTCCGTCTTTGGCCTCGTCCTCATCCTTTAAATATTTCATACACACGCCAAATACCAGGTGCGTGTAGCGTTGGAACAGCTCCCCCACGACCGTATTATCACGCGTTTCAGCAAACTTCTGAACGAGCTCTGTATCTGAACAGTTTTTTATGTCGGTGGTTCCCTTCAATTCAAGGCTATTAACGGGTAAAACTAAAAAAAATTCCCCTCTTGTTTATGGAATGGACAAAAACCGTGCATCATTCTAATAAATAAACCGAAAACAACTTAAAACTTAATAAAATGAAAACTTCAGAAAACACCAGAACGGAAGAAAGGAAGAACGGAAGGATGGAAGAAACAGCCACTCCAAAAACTACAACTTCCAACCATCCATTCTTCCAATCTTCCAAGAAGACGAGACGAGGAACAATCGCGTTACTTACATCTGTTTCTTTGATTGGGCTGATGTCCTGGATGGCTCCAACGTATTATCAGTCTG
>JAHEYK010000050.1 GCA_023251625.1 Bacteroidota bacterium | reverse complement strand
ATATAAAATAAAAAAGTCCTGCGAAATTCACAGGACTTTTTTTGTTAAACCTAAATATCGATTTAGCTAGCCATGCTCGGCTTCAGGTTAGGAACCTGTGCTTTTAAAAAGCGAACCTGTTCGCGCAGAGATGCGTTATCCTTGCGGAGGTTGGCATTGTCTTCTTTTGTATTTGCTAATTCTTCTCTTAAAGTAGAAACAGTCACTTTAAGATCGTTGCAGCGGTCTTCAATCTGCTTCTTTTTTTCGGAAATACTGTCGAAACGCTTGCGCAGATACTCTGCTTCTTTTTTCATTTCCGCATTTTCTTTGCGGAGGTCTTGCATGGTGGTGAGTTTTTGCCAGCCTGGTCGCTGGTACAAGTCCAGGAGTTTTGTCCTTCCCATAAAATTCGGGTTAAATGTTGGTTGTTTTGGTTATTGGTTTGTTGATGTTATAAAGGACAAATATAATGAAAGAAATAACTTTAGCAAAAAATAATTAAGGCCAAAATTTGCTGCTTCAGAAACCTACTTTTTAGGACTGCCTTTAGGTGCGGGTGTCTCTGCAACAGCGCCACCACCCAATATCTTAAGCTCTACCCTGCGGTTCATCTGCCTTCCCACTTCCGTCTCATTATCAGCAATCGGGTCTGCTTTTCCATACCCTTTATTAGTGATACGGGTTTTGTCAATACCGAATTTCTTTTTGGTCAGATATTCAACAACGGCTTTAGAACGTGCTTCAGAGAGTTTTAAGTTCGCATCATCGTTTCCTTTATTATCGGTATATCCGGCAACTTCAACTTTAATTTCAGGTTTATCCTTCAGGAACTTGACGATCTTATCCAACTCCACGTAAGAATCTTTGCGGACTTTGGATTTGTTCGAATCAAAGAACAGGTTGTTAAGCACCATCTTACTTCCGTTGGCCACCGGCTGCAGGGTCACGTTCTTTTCCACCGAAGAATAGGTGTTTTCCTTAGGCATGTTCACGTTTTCAGATTGCATCAGGAATCCTTCGGATTCAAAGGACAAATTGTAGTTCTTTCCGCGCTTAAGTACAAACTGGAACTCTCCCTTATTATCTGTTTTATAGGTACCCACAGGTTTTCCCTTATCGTTATCAACCACATTGATCGTTACATCTTTCACAGGTTTTTTCTTGAGGTTTGAAACCATTCCGAAAATACCCACCGTACCCAGTTCCTGTTTTTCCATGCGCACCTCTTTCAGGATGAAAACCATTTCTGTTTCCATATATTCTTTGCCTGGCTCCACTTTATAGGTATTTGTTACGGGATGGTACCCGTCAGCCGTATAGGTGATCTTATATGTTTTGCTGTGAGGAAGTATGAAAAGGTATTTTCCGGTTTTGGGGTTCGGGATATAATTTCCTGCCACATCGCCTGTATTTGCATCCACAATGCTGATCGCAGCACCGGGAGGTACATTACCAATATCATCGATCACATTACCACGCAGAACGGTGAGCTTGGTTTCTTCTTTTTCAGGGAAGATGAGAAGATAAATATCATTGTCACCAAATCCTCCTTGCGCTGCTGAAGAGTAATACGCTCTTTTCTTATCAAGGGTAGGTACGTAGAAAAGATCATTACCCGTTGTATTCACAGGATAACCGATGTTCACGGGTTCTGTCCACCCTCCAAAAAGTCCTGTATCCACGTAATTGCTGGAGAAAATATCAAACCCGCCCATGCTTTTGTGTCCTTGCGATGCAAAATACAAGGTGTTTGTACCCGGTTGAATGAAAGGAGAATCTTCTTCGTAGGGTGTATTGATGTTCGGCCCCAGGTTCATGGCCTTGCTCCATTCACCTGAAGGAAGTCTCTTACAGCGGTAAATATCACGTCCGCCAAAACCTCCCGGCCTGTTGCTCACAAAGAACAAGATGCTGCCATCTGCCGAAAGCGTAGCATGCGTTTCCCAATATTTGCTGTTCACATCTCCATTCACTTTTTGAGGGACTGTCCAGTTATCTCCCTGCATACTGGTGATGTAAATGCTTCCGCTGTCATCATCTTTATAAATGAAAAGTATCTGCCCATCTATCGAGGTGCTGATGGTTGCTTCGTTTCCGGCTGTATTGATGGGAGCTCCAACATTTTTTGCAGGTTGCCATCCCATTTCATCTTCACTTCTGTAAGAAACATAAATATCTTCAAACGATTTTCCATCTTCATCCACTGCCCCGCCTACTCCATCCGGCCTGCGGGATGTGAACAACAGAATGGATTCATCGGCCGAAAGCACAGGGGAATAGTCCGCATAAGGGCTATTTATTTCCTCTCCCAAATTCTTGATATACATATTTACAGGGGCAGCCGTGATCTCTTGCGCATTTTTACAAATCTGGATCTTATAATCGAGATAAGACAGATACGATTTGTTATTCGGAGAAATATAGGTCTTGTATTTTCGGTAAGCTTCTATCGCATCATCAAAACGGAAGTTGCGATGATAGGCATCACCCAGATAAAGAAATGCAGCGATGGGGGCTTTGTCTTCCTTATAGCTGTTATCTTTCGTATTCATTCCGGTAGCAGTAACGGCCGTTTCGAGATAAACCACTGACTTACTAAATTCCGTTGCAGAGTTTAAATAACAAAGCCCGAGTTTAAAGTTCCAGCTTCCGTTATTACGATTGGACTTAACCAATGAATCATATAAAGGGAGGGCCATAGCATAATTCTCATCCATCATATAAATTTCGGCCTTATCAAAGATCGCTTTGAAGTTGATGGACTGGGATGCAGTATCTTTCCTTTGTATTTTTCTGTGCACCACAGGAGATATGCCTTCCTGCGCTGCGCCGGTATCCTGCTGCACTTGCCCGAAGCATGTGAGAGAAAACAAAAAGAAAAATAAGAAAAGAGAGCTTGGAAATAATTTCGTAGTAATGTGTTTCATTCTATACAGTTTGATTAGATAGTTCTGTTTACATCAAATTTTTCAAGATAGTCTGCCACTCTTCTGAGGAAGCTTCCACCTAACATGCCGTCCACCACACGGTGATCGTAAGAAAGGGAAAGGAACATCATGCTGCGAATAACGATAGAATCTCCGAACTCAGTTTCGACCACCACGGGTTTTTTCTTGATGAGTCCGGTTGCCAAGATGGCTACCTGCGGTTGATTGATAATAGGTGCTCCCATCAGGCTTCCGAATCCCCCCACGTTTGTTAACGTAAAAGTTCCGCCCTGGATCTCATCAGGTACTAATTTATTTGCACGCGCACGGGTTGCAAAATCGTTCACAGATTTTGTAAGGCCCAGCAAGTTCAATCTATCGGCATTCTTAATAACAGGCACAATTAAATTTCCTGTTGGAAGTGCAGCCGCCATTCCGATATTGATGTTCTTGCGAACAATGATCTTCGTTCCATCTACCGATACATTCACCATCGGGAAATCACGTATGGCATTCACAACCGCTTCTACAAATACCGGAGTGAAGGTGATCTTCTCCCCTTCTTTCTTTTCGAAGCTGTTTTTGATCCGATCCCTCCACTTTACAATATTGGTCACATCGGCTTCTACATACGAAGTTACGTGTGGAGATACATGCTTACTCATCACCATGTGATCGGCGATCAGTTTGCGCATACGGTCCATTTCGATGATCTCATCGTTGCCCGATGCAAAAACAGGAGGAGCAACCTCACCCCCGGCCCCCGAGCTACGCTCCCAACCTTTGCCTCCGGCTCGGTTGTCATGGGAGAGGGGAGCGGTTGCACCACCCCTTTTATTTCTGTTAGGCAGAAAAGAAATAATATCCTGTTTTGTAACACGGCCGTCTTTTCCTGTACCGGCTATAGTTTCAAGTTCAGCAACAGAAACACCTTCTGCTTTTGCAATGTTCCTTACCAGCGGGGAATAAAATTTTCCATTGGAGGAAGCCCTTGCAACAGAAACGCTTTCTAAAACAGGAGCAGAAACCTTTGCGCTTCCGTTCACCTGGACCTTTGCCGCAGGTTTGGGGGTATCTGCAACCGGCTTAACAGCTACATCTGCAGAAGTCGAGATCACTGCAATAGCCTTTCCCACCTGCACCACTTCACCTTCTTTGAAAAGCTTTTTAACTAGTGTCCCTTCTGTTGTGGATGGGATCTCAGAGTCAACTTTATCGGTAGCAATTTCGAGAACAGGCTCATCCAGGGCAATTTTATCGCCTTCGTTCTTCAGCCATTTAATAATGGTGGCTTCGTGAACGCTCTCGCCCATTTTGGGCATTATTAACTCGACTTGAGACATAAACCTTATGAGGTCATTTTAATGCGCTGTGAAGATAGAAAAAATATGAAAAAGCAAATAAATAATAAGGGATGCCAAAGCAGGGCTTAAATAGTGGCTATAACCTTCAATTCGATGGCAATAGGTGTAGGCAGACAATTTATCTCAAGCGTGGTCCTGCAGGGAGGGTTGTTTGCAAAATACTCAGCCCATAGCTTGTTATATTGGGGAAAATCATCTTTCATATTGGTCAGGTAAACGGTTACATCCACGACTTTATCCCAGCTGCTGCCCGCTTCTTCCAAAATATACTTTACATTCCTGAAAACACTGTGGCACTGCGCTTCAATATCGTAAGAAATGATCTGCCCTTTATCGTTCAGTTCAACTCCGGGTATTTTTTTAGTGCCGCGCTCACGAGGCCCTACTCCGGAAAGAAAAAGCAGGTTGCCTACTTTCCTGGCATGCGGATACAAGCCAACAGGTTCGGGTGCTTTTGATGAGTTGATCTTATCAGACATCCTATCTTCTATTTGCTTCAGACATGATTGAAACCGCCATCATGATGAACCCTAAGCCCATTCCCCCAAACATTCCGATATTGGGTTTTTCAAAATACCATCCGGCGGCCATTCCGATGAACATACATCCTACAAAAAGAAGTCCTCCTACTTTTCGTGCGGCCTTCTTTCGTTCGTTATTATTTTCTTCCATGATAACACGGGTTTATTGCCACGAAGGTAGAATAATCGTTGATGCTGGAGAAAAAACAAGTGTGGATAAAATCTTGTTTCTATCATAAATAAATAAATAAATTTGCGCACCTATGCAACAGGACTCTTCTGTTTCAAAATATTCCGGCAAGAAACACGTAAAATTTTCTGACGAGGCCCTTGCGCTTGCTCATAAGATCATGAAACGTTATCCGGAAGGCAAACAAAAATCTGCCATCCTACCCATTTTGCATATTGCTCAGGCTGAGTTTGAGGGGTGGTTGAGTGTTGAGACCATGGATTATGTGGCCACTCTCCTTAAAATTCAGTCTATAGAGGTGTATGAAGTGGCATCGTTTTATTCGATGTTCAATTTAAAACCGGTTGGCAAATGTGTGATCGAAGTTTGCCGTACCGGACCTTGCTGGCTCATGGGAGCAGAAGACCTGGTAAGATTCATAGAAAAAAAATTAGGCATCAAAGAAGGGCAAACAACTCCCGATGGAATGTTCACGCTGAAAACGGTGGAGTGCCTCGCCTCCTGCGGAACTGCACCCATGATGCAGATAGGAGAAACATATCATGAGAATTTAACTTTTGAAAAATGCGGAGCTGTGCTGGACGAATACAAAAACAAAGGAGAGCAGGTTTCTCACTGGAGAAAAGAAAGGATCAAACATCATAGTGATATACATAGATAGTTTGTCATTCTGAGCGCAGCGAAGAATCTATTAGATGCTTCACTCTGTTCAGCATGACAAAAAGAACAAAATGGGCAAACAGTTACTCATAAACGATCTCGATAAAGACGGCATTGCAACACTTGCAGGTTACAAAACCCATGGAGGCTATACTGCTTTGGAAAAAGCACTGAAGATGAAGCCTGAGGAAGTTGTTGAAGAAGTTAAAAAATCAGGACTTAGAGGAAGAGGCGGAGCTGGATTTCCTACCGGGATGAAATGGAGTTTCATTGCTAAACCTCCCGGTGTTCCACGTTATTTAGTTTGTAATGCCGATGAATCCGAGCCCGGCACATTCAAGGATCGTTATTTAATGCAACGTAAGCCTCATATTCTTGTTGAAGGAATGATCATTTCATCTTTTGCCTTGGGAGCCAATACCTCTTACATATATATAAGAGGAGAGATGATGTTCCAGTACCATATTTTGGAAAAGGCAATTCAGGAAGCATACGATGCAGGACTTTTAGGGAAAAATATTTTAGGAAGCGGTTATGATCTGGATCTATATGTGCATTGCGGAGCCGGAGCTTACATCTGCGGAGAAGAAACAGGATTGATCGAATCACTTGAAGGAAAAAGAGGAAACCCTCGTATCAAACCTCCCTTCCCTGCTATTAAAGGAGCCTGGGGCTGCCCAACAGTGGTGAATAATGTGGAAACACTCGCAGCCGTTGTTCCTATCATTAATATGACCGGTGATGAATACGCAAAGATCGGCATTGGAAAATCTACAGGCACAAAATTAATTTCTGCCAGCGGCCATATCAACAAACCCGGGGTTTACGAAATTGAATTAGGAGTTCCCGTGGAAGAATTTATTTATTCAGATAAATACTGCGGAGGGATACGCAACGGAAAAAAATTGAAAGCCGTGGTAGCTGGAGGTTCTTCTGTACCGATCCTCCCTACAGAATTAATTTTAAAAACTGCAAAAGGCGAACCTCGTTTAATGAGCTACGAATCTCTTTCTGATGGAGGGTTTGTAACAGGAACCATGATGGGCTCAGGCGGATTCATCGCCATGGACGAAGACACGAGTATTGTAAAGAACCTCTGGAACTTCACGCGCTTTTATCATCATGAATCCTGCGGACAGTGCTCGCCATGCCGCGAAGGAACCGGATGGATGGAAAAAATCTTGCATAAATTTATTGAAGGTCATGCCGAAACTAAAGACATTGATCTGCTTTGGGATATACAAGGAAAAATAGAAGGCAAAACAATTTGTCCGCTGGGCGAAGCCGCTGCTTGGCCAGTAGCTGCGGCAATCCGGCATTTCAGGCCTGAGTTTGAAGAGTATGTTAAGAAAGGAAGGAGCATGATTGATGTGAAGCATTATTATAGGATAAATAATTTGCAACCGGCATAATTATTTGTCATCCTGAACCTGCCTACCGGCAGGCAGGCGCAGTGAAGGATCTGTCAGATTCTTCGCTTCGCTCAGAATGACAAAAAAAATAAATGGCAAAAGTCACTATAGACGGTAAAACAATCGAAGTTCCGGAAGGAACAACGATCCTCAATGCCGCGCGCATGATCGGAGGAGAAATTGTGCCTCCGGCTATGTGCTATTATACCAAGCTGGAAACAAGCGGAGGTTATTGCAGAACTTGTATTGTGAAAGTATCAAAAGGCTCTGAAAAAGATCCACGCCCGATGCCGAAGCCGGTTCCATCCTGCAGGCAAACGATCATGGACGGAATGGTGGTTGAAAATATTACTTCCCCTGAAATTTTAGAAGCGAGAGCCGGAGTGGTTGAGTTTTTATTGATCAATCATCCGCTGGATTGTCCCATTTGCGATCAGGCGGGAGAATGCTCGCTTCAAGACTTAGGGTATGAGCATGGTAAAATGAAAACCCGCTATGAGTTCAAGCGCAGGGAGTTTGAAAAAATTGATATTGGAGATAAAATTAAATTACACATGACCCGCTGCATTTTGTGCTACCGTTGTGTGAAAGTTGCCGAGCAGCTTACACCCGGCAGAGTGCATGGCGTAGTGAACCGCGGGGATGTGGCCGAAATTTCTACCTACATACAACACGCTGTCGACAATGAAATGAGCGGTAATATGATCGATGTTTGTCCGGTGGGTGCGCTCACGGATAAAACTTTCCGCTTCAAATCACGGGTGTGGTTCACAAAACCGGTGGATGCACACCGCAAGTGCGACACGTGTTCAGGCAAGGTGCGTTTGTGGTACAAAGGAGAAGAAGCACTGCGTGTTACAGCAAGAAAAGACAAATACGGAGAAGTAGAAGAATGGATCTGCAATGAGTGCCGCTTTGATCACAAAAAAACAAGTGACTGGACCATTGAGGGCCCTTCGCATATTGATCATCATTCTGTGATATCTGCAAATCATTATGAAACAGGAAACGCATTGGCTGCTTTAAAACACGATATAGCAAAACAACAAAAGCAACTGGAAGGAAATGATATGAAATTGAAAGAAGGAGCGATGAACCCGAACAACCAGTAGACAATAGACAGTAGACAATAGGCAAAAAAGGCAAACAACAAAAAGAAAGAAAAATAGTAAATGTTTAAGTTTAAAGAATTAACGGTTTATAAAAAAGCTTTTGCCCTTGGAATGGAGATTTTTGAGATCACGAAAGGGTTTCCAAAAGAAGAGCAATACTCTTTAACTTCTCAAATCAGGAGATCATCTCGTTCAGTTTATGTGAATATTGCCGAAGCTTATAGAAAAAGAATGTACCAGGCGCATTTTGTTAGTAAAAGCTCGGATGCAGATATGGAAAACAGCGAAACCAGCGCCTGGATTGATACTGCATTTGCTTGCAATTATATTGGTCAAGAGACCAAAAATGATTTAACTAAGAAAATTGAAGAGATTGGAAGGTTACTGAATCACATGATTGAAAATCCTGAAAAATATTTACGTATCGAAGATAAGATTAGAATGGAATCATAACTTGGCTGTTAATTTGTCTACTGTATACTGTCTATTGTCTACTTTGAATTAAATATGGAAACCAATTATATAATATATAAGTCCGTTCTTGTGTTGGCCGTCTTCGGAATTACGCTCTTCATTGCTATGTATTCAACCTACGCTGAAAGAAAGATCGCTGCATTCCTGCAGGATAGGTTAGGTCCTAATCGTGCCGGTCCTTTCGGAATTCTTCAGCCCTTAGCTGACGGAGTAAAAATGTTCATGAAAGAAGAAATTATTCCGGACGTTTCCAATAAATTTTTATTTCTGCTCGGGCCTTCATTGGCAATGCTTACCTGCTTGATGACAGGAGCCGTGATCCCATGGGGGAGTTCAGTTGCCATTGCAGGGCAATCCTATTCTTTGCAGGTGGCTGATGTAAATATTGGAATCCTGTATTTGCTGGGAGTAACATCGGTAGGCGTTTACGGGATCATGATCGGAGGATGGGCCTCGAACAATAAATATGCATTGCTTGGAGCTCTCCGTGCTTCTTCTCAAATGATCTCTTACGAAATAGGAATGGGCCTGAGTATCATCGCACTCCTCATGAGCACAGGAACGCTCAGTATTGGCGAGATTGCCGCTCAACAACATGGAGGGCACTGGAATGTGCTTTACCAACCGCTCGGGTTTTTAATCTTCATCATCTGCGCCTTTGCAGAAACAAATCGCGCACCTTTTGATCTTCCGGAATGTGAAAGCGAATTGGTTGGAGGATACCACACAGAATATTCTTCCATGAAACTTGGCTTTTATCTTTTTGCCGAATACATCAACATGTTTATCTCCTCAGCAATTATTGCAACGCTTTATTTCGGAGGGTACAACATGCCTTTCATCGGAAGATTTGTTCATGATCCGAACATGCTTGTCTTGTTGGGCACCGCTTTTCTATTCATAAAAATTGCTTTCTTTATATTTCTGTTCATGTGGGTACGCTGGACATTACCGCGTTTTCGCTACGACCAATTGATGAATTTAGGTTGGAAAGGATTGATACCGCTTGCAATAGCAAACATTGGAATAACAGGCATTGTAATGTGGTGGCTTGGAAAAATTTGATCTTTGTCATTCTGAGCGAAGCGAAGAATCTACAGATGCTTCACTTCGCCTGCCTGCCGGTAGGCAGGTTCAGCATGATAAAAAAAAGGAAAATAAATGCAGTCGCTAACCAACAGAAGCAAAGTTGTAGGGGATAAGAAATTATCCTTTATGGAACGTATTTACCTCCCGGCTATTCTCAATGGCATGCTGATCACCATTAAACATTTCTTCCGAAAGAAAGCTACTATTAAATATCCTGAAGTGAAACGCGAATTTGCTCCCGTGTATCGCGGCATGCATGTGCTCAAGCGCGATGAAAATGGTGCGGAACGCTGTACTTCCTGCGGATTATGTGCAGTGGCGTGCCCTGCCGAAGCCATCACCATGACATCAGGCGAAAGAAAGCCTGGGGAAGAAAAATTATACCGCGAAGAAAAATATGCAGCTACATATGAGATCAACATGTTGCGCTGCATTTTTTGCGGTGACTGCGAAGAGGCTTGTCCCAAGGAATCTATCTTCCTCACAGACAGGATCGTTCCTTCTGATTCATTCCGCCAAAAATTTGTTTACGGCAAAGACCTGCTCGTTGAACCGATGGATCCGGCAAAAAGAATTGATATTTCAAAAAGACAAACGAAAGAAGTTCTGGAATTTAAAAAGAACAAAGAACTTCAGCATAACAGGCTAAAATAGCATATGACCATATATTTATTTTACTTTCTCTCATTCCTTGCGATCCTCTCAGGCCTGATGGTGATCCTTGAAAAAAATCCTATCCACAGTGTATTGTATTTAGTAATTACCTTTTTTGCTATCGCAGGGCATTACCTTTTACTGAACGCACAATTCCTGTTTGCAGTACAGATCATGGTGTATGCCGGGGCCATTATGGTTCTGTTTTTGTTTGTGATCATGCTTTTAAACCTAAACAAAGAAGCTGAACCGCACAAAAACAACGCTATGAAATTTGCTGCTGTGATCGCTGCGGGGTTGCTCCTGTTGGTGTTCGTTGCTGCCCTCAAAGGCACCTCGGAATTACCTGCCCCGCAAGAATCTGTTGGAGATATTGGCCTTGTAAAAAACCTTGGAAAAGTTCTGTTCAAACAATTTTTATTGCCCTTTGAAACAGCATCGCTGCTGTTTCTGGCAGCCATGGTCGGAGCAGTAATGTTAGGCAAACGGGATACTAAATGAGCGCAATACAAACCATACCTGTCAATCTTTACATTCTGCTAAGCGCAGTATTATTCTCGATTGGCGTATTGGGTGTTTTGTTCCGCAGAAATGCAATTATCATTTTTATGTCGGTGGAGTTGATGCTTAATGCAGTGAACCTTTTGCTGGTTGCGTTCTCCTCGTACTGGAATGATGCCGCCGGTCAAATTTTTGTATTCTTCGTGATGGTTGTTGCCGCTGCTGAAGTGGCTGTTGGATTAGCAATATTGGTGATGATCTATAGAAATACAGGCTCTACTGATATTGATGTATTGAATAAATTGAAAGGATGAGGTAACGGCCCCTCCCCAACCCTCCCCTTCAGGGAGGGAGTTGCAGGCCGTGTTGGAATATTAATGCAAACTATTAACATTATAAAATAACTGTCTTTAAGTCCCCTCTGAAGGAGGGGATTTAGGGGAGGCCCTATGAACTCAATCGTTGCACTGATTCCTGTTTTCCCCTTTCTGGGATTTTTTGTCATTGCGTTGTTTGGCAAAAAACTCTCTAAGGGATTTGTAAACATTATAGGCTGCGGAACAGTATTTGCTTCATTGGCGCTTTCTGTTTATGCATTTGCATCCCTGCTTGGTAAAACAGGAGATGAGGCCGGGGTTACGATCAGACTTTTCGATTGGATCACTGCAGGAAATTTTTCTGTGCCATTCGCTTTCTTGATTGATCCCTTATCCTGCTGGTTCCTGCTCATCATCACCGGCATAGGATTTTTAATTCATATTTATTCTATCGGATACATGCACGATGATCCGGCATTCTCGCGCTTCTTTGCTTATTTAAACCTTTTCATATTCTTTATGTTGCTGCTCGTACTGGGCGATAGCTACCTCACTATGTTCGTGGGCTGGGAAGGCGTTGGACTCTGTTCTTACCTGCTTATCGGCTTCTGGTTCAAGAACAACGAGTACAACAAAGCAGCCAACAAAGCATTCATCATGAACCGCATTGGCGATCTTGGATTTTTGCTGGGAATCATCCTTATTTATGTAACCTTCGGAACGATTCGTTATCACGAAGTCTTTGATGTAGCAAATTCCTTTCCTGCAGGCAAACCGGTGATAGTGGCCATCACGCTTTTACTGTTTGTCGGAGCAACAGGAAAAAGCGCGCAGATCCCTCTTTACACCTGGCTGCCCGATGCCATGGCCGGCCCTACACCTGTTTCAGCGCTTATACACGCTGCCACCATGGTCACAGCAGGTATTTACATGATAGCACGCTCAAATATTTTATATACCCTGGCTCCTGTTTCCATGGATATTGTTGCAGGAGTTGGATTGATCACAGCCATCTTTGCAGCAACGATCGGATTGTTTCAGAACGACATTAAAAAAGTACTCGCCTACTCTACCGTGAGCCAACTCGGGTATATGTTCCTCGGATTAGGAGTCGGGGCGTACACAGGATCTGTCTTTCATGTAACCACACACGCATTCTTCAAAGCATTGCTGTTCCTCGGCGCAGGAAGCGTGATCCACGCGATGAGCGGTGAACAGGATATACGAAACATGGGCGGATTGAAAAAATACCTGCGCATCACATACGTTACTTTTTTATTGGGAACCATTGCCATCTCCGGAATTTTTCCTTTCTCCGGATTCTTTTCCAAGGATGAAATTCTCGGCCATGCATTCACGTACAACAAATTTTTCTGGCTGATGGGTGTGCTTGGTTCCGTGATGACAGCGTTTTACATGTTCCGTCTGTTCTATCTCACCTTCTACGGAAAATTCCGGGGAACAGAAAAACAACAGCATCATTTACATGAATCTCCTGCTACGATGACCATTCCGCTGATCGTGCTTGCAATACTATCTGTTGGCGGAGGATTATTAGGAATTCCTGAAGTGTTTGGTGGAAACCACTGGCTGCATCAGTTCCTCTCTCCTGTATTTTCCGCATCCGACTTTAAAATGCTTTCGAAAGAAATGTCGCACTCCTCCGAAATCACATTAATGATGATCGCAGTGATTGCTGCAGGGGGCTCTATTGCAGCCGCCTGGTATTATTATGCGAAAAAAGAAAATGTACCGGCAGCAGAAGGAGCAGCTATCAATCCTGTACAGAAAACCATCTACCACAAATACTACATGGACGAGTTGTACGCAAATATTTTCACTAAACCGATCGACTGGCTCTCAGAAAAACTGCATAAGATCATTGAACTCAAAGCCATTGACAGGGCTGTGAACTATGTTGGAGAGAGCGTAACCTGGATGAGTTCGCAGGCCAGATTGCTGCAAACAGGGCAGATAGGCTTTTATATATTTGCGATGGTGGTTAGTATTGTACTGATATTGTTTTTTAAATTAATGTAAGCCACTAATTTCACAAATTAACACGAATTAAAAAAATGAATGAATTGTTAGAATTTGAGGAACCACAGGCACTTTATAAAACGTCTGATTTGATTTTCAAGGATGACGTTTACAAAATAGTGGGAATATGCATGGAGATTCATCGTATTCTTGGAAAAGGGTTTAGCGAAATTGTTTATAAAGATGCTATGGAATATGAATTTAAAAAAGAAGAAATAAATTATCAGCGCGAGAAAAAATTCATAATCGGATATAAAGATACGGTACTGGCACACCCTTACAAAGCTGATTTCGTTTATGAAGACAAAATAGTTCTTGAAGTAAAAGCCCAACAAGGAGTTATTAATACACATTTTAAACAAACAATTAATTACCTGGCAGCTTCAAAAATAAAATTGGGATTAATTATAAATTTTGGAGAAGATTCACTAAAGTTCAAAAGAGTGATTTTATAATGAGAAAATTAATTTGTGCAAATTCGCGTAATTCGTGGCTATGAACACTGCGTTACTCATACTACTGCCTCTCATTGCTTCACTGCTGATGCTATTGGTGAAACCTGAGCAGGTGAAAAGACTCGCGTTGGCTGCTGCATTCATTGAGTTATTGCTTTCTGTGTATGCTCTTTCAAAATTCAAAATCAATGCAGAGCCGCAAATGATGGTGAACCTTGTTTGGATCCAATCGCTCGGCATACATTTCAAAGTTGCGCTGGATGGGATTAGTATTCTTTTGGTGATGCTGACGAATGTATTGGTTCCCCTGATAATTCTTTCCACACGCTCTGCCCCGGTTCTCTCCCCTGAGGGGAGAGCGGAGAGAGGGGCGGTATTTTATTCCCTCATCCTTCTCATGCAAATGGCGCTCATTGGAGTTTTCACCGCGATGGATGGGTTTTTATTTTACATCTTCTGGGAACTCGCGCTCATCCCTATCTGGTTCATTTGTTTATTGTGGGGAGGAGAGAACCGTGCGCGCATCACTTTTAAATTTTTTATCTACACCCTTGCAGGAAGTTTATTGATGCTGGTCGGACTCATCTACGTTTACCTTCAGACTCCCGCGGCACATTCATTTGATATACAAGCTTTGTATGCCGCAGGAAAAAATCTTACCGCTTCAGAACAAACATGGATCTTCTGGGCACTGTTCATCGCCTTCGCTATTAAAATGCCTGTGTTTCCTTTTCACACCTGGCAGCCCGACACATATACCGTGGCGCCTACGCAGGGGACGATGCTCCTTTCAGGCATCATGCTGAAGATGGGAACTTACGGCCTCATACGCTGGCTGCTGCCCATGGCACCTCTTGGAGTTCAGCAATGGGGAAATACTGCGATCATTCTTTCTGTCATTGGAATTCTATACGCTTCCATAATTGCCATCCAACAAAAAGATTTCAAACGACTGATTGCGTATTCTTCCATCGCACACGTGGGGTTAATTTCTGCAGGCATATTTTCGCTCACCGTTCAGGGCTTACAGGGTGGATTGATGCAGATGCTCGCACACGGCATTAACGTGGTAGGATTATTTTTTGTGGTGGATATTCTTTTCAACCGTACCGGCACGCAAGAGCTTTCCAAACTCGGAGGCATCAGAAATGTTTCCCCCTGGTTTGCAACCACGTTCATGATGGTTTTGCTGGGAAGCGTTGCATTGCCGCTCACGAACGGGTTCATCGGGGAATTTTTACTCATCAATGGATTATTTCAATACGATGTTTACATAGCAGGAATTGCCGGGCTCACCGTAATTCTCGGAGCGGTGTACATGCTACGCAGTTATCAGAAAATTATGCTGGGAGAAACCAATTCTCTCACTGCAACCTTTATAGATCTTTCTTTCAATGAAAAAGCAGTGCTTGTTCCGATCGTAATCTTGATTTTTGCAATGGGAGTTTATCCGAAACCATTATTGGATATTGCTGAACCGGTTATTATGAAAATTGTTGCGATGATAAAACCAATGTAAGTCTTTGTCATGCTGAACCTGCCTACCGGCAGGCAGGCCCAGTGAAGCATCTATAGATTCTTCGCTACGCCTGCCTACCGCAGGCAGGCTCAGAATGACAAAAAAAGAAGAAATGAAAACGCTCTACATACTCTCCGCCCTTGGTGTAATTGCATTACTTGCTGAAATATTCAAGTTCAAGAAATTTCTTTTGCCCCTCGTGCTAATCGGATTATTGGGAGCCATTGCTGCTGCTATAAAGGACTGGAACACAAATATCCACTACTACAGCAATATGATGTCGTTCGATAACTACGCCATCCTGTTCACGATCGTTCTATGCAGCATTGCTTTCCTATGGTTTTTGACGTCACAAGGTTTTTTCAGAAGTGAATCAAGCAAAAGCGATCATTATGCCTTGGTGCTGTTCTCGCTATGCGGAGCCATGCTCATGGTGTCGTATTCAAACATGGTGATGCTTTTCCTGGGTATTGAAATACTTTCCATTCCCATCTATGTTTTAGCAGGGAGCAATAAAGATTCTCTTGCTTCCAACGAATCCGCGCTGAAATATTTTCTGATGGGCGCATTCGCAACCGGGTTTTTACTTTTCGGCATTGCGATGATCTACGGAGCAACAGGCTCATTCGATATCGGCTCGATCGGAACGATGCTGAAGTCACCCGAACTTATTTCAGTTTGGAGAGGCCCCGGCGGAGAAACCTTATTGTATGTAGGGATCTTACTGATGCTTATCGGATTGTGTTTCAAAGTAGCAGCCGCTCCATTCCATTTTTGGACGCCTGATGTGTACGAAGGAGCGCCCACGCCTGTTACCGCGTGGATGTCGACCCTTGTGAAGACAGCAGCTTTTGCTGCCTTCCTGCGCCTGTTCATGACCTGCTTTGCACAAACAGGAAGTGTGTGGATGAATATTATCTGGATAATGGCTGCGCTCACGATCTTGCTGGGCAACATCACAGCCGTTTATCAAAACAGCGTGAAGCGCATGCTCGCCTACTCCAGCATTTCGCACGCAGGTTATATGCTGCTTGCCATTATTTCAATGAATGAACATTCGGCAGGTTCTGTATTGTTTTATTCAGCCGCGTATTCTGTTGCCACCATCAGCGCGTTTGCGGTGTTGTCAATAGTAGAAAGCGAGACCCCCCGCCCTGAAGGGAGCCAAGGCAATGCTCCGTCTCCCTTTAGGGCCGGGGTAATTGATTCTTTCATCGGCCTTTCCAAACGTAATCCACTTCTCGCTTTCGCGATGACTATCTCCATGCTTTCGCTCGCAGGAATTCCACCGCTGGCCGGTTTCTTCGGAAAATATTATTTGTTCACTTCTGCTTTACAGAACGGTTACGTATGGCTTGTGCTTATCGCAGCACTTGGCTCACTTATCGGAGTGTATTATTATTTCAGGGTGATCATTGCGATGTATACCACCCCCTCTTCCGTCTCCCCCCAAGGGGGAGAAACCAAAGCCTCCCATCCCTCTCCCCTTGGGGGAGAGCTGGAGTGGGGTGCTAAACTCGCCCTCCTCCTCTGCATCCTCCTCTCTCTCCTGCTCGGATGCTTTCCGGATATGATCATTAGGTTAATCTAAATTGGTGCTCCCAGCTTTCAACAAATAAAAAGATTCCGGGCAGGCAACCTTTTGCATGCTTCTGACATCTCACTTGAAATACCTCTCCATGAAACAATTGCTACTAAGCATCCTGCTATGCGTCAATCTGATTGTTTTAGGCGAAACTCCCACTATCATTTTCGAAGCCAATAAAAACCAATGGCCGGAGCAGGTAAAATTTCAGGCCGATATTCCCGGAGGGAAATTATTTTTGGAGCAAAACACGTTCACTTACCTTTATGCAGAAAATATTGACCTGCACAGTGAGTCTGAAAGAACTATCAACCAAAAATTTCATTCTTTTAAAGTGCACTTTGAGAACAGTAATTCTGATGCAAAAGTTTCGGGCAGCGGTCAATACTCATGGCATAGAAATTACTACATAGGAAATGATCCTAAAAAATGGGCGGATCATGTTCCATTATACGAACAAGTATATTACAAAGACCTGTATCCAAACATAGATCTCAAAGCATACAACACAGAAAATAATTTTAAGTACGACATCATTGTTCACGCAGGCGGGGATCCCAACTCTATAAAATTAAATTACACCGGCACTGACGGCTTGCGTCTTGAGAACGGGCACCTCTTCATCAAAACAAGCGTGTATGATCTCATAGAGCAAAAACCCTTTGCCTACCAGGAAATAAACGGCATAAAAAGAGAAATTGCCTGTTCCTATATTCTCCAAAATCATAATCTGAGTTTTGCCATTGGAAATTATGATCATTCCCTTCCACTTATAATTGATCCAATTCTTATTGCATCCACGTATTCCGGTTCTACAACCGACAACCGAGGTTTCACATCAACTTACGATGCAGCAGGAAATATATACATGGCTGGTACAGCGTCAGGAATAGGTTATCCGGTTACATTGGGAGGATATAGTGGTGGAACAGAGACAGATATCACCTTCACAAAATTTAATCCAACCGGAACAACAATCTTGTTTTCTACCTATTATGGCGGGGCAAACAGTGAACAACCCCACAGCTTAATTGTAAATAAAAACAATGAATTTTATATTTTAGGAAGAACTAATTCAACAAATTTTCCAACCACAGCAGGTGCATGGGATCAAACTCAGAATGGTGGTTACGACATTGTTGTAGGGAGGTTTAGCAGCACAGGAGGCCTTCTTGCTTCAACATATATTGGAGGATCCAGTGATGATGGAGTAAATGTCAGCACAGGCGTAGGCTATTCGGATCTTAAAATGTCGTGGGGTGATGATGCAAGAAGTGAGATTGCTCTTGACAACAACAGTAATGTGTATGTGGCTTCAAATACTCAGTCATCGAATTTTCCAACAACAGCTGGAGCTTATCAAGCTACTCTGAATGGAGTTCAAGACGGAGTTGTATTTAAAATGAACACAAACCTTAGTCTCTCTTTCAGCTCATATTTAGGAGGCAGCAATTATGATGCAGCGTACGGTATAAAAACGGATAACTCAAATAAAATATTTGTAACAGGCGGAACTGAAAGCATTGATTTCCCTATTCCGGTTGCCGGCGTTATTCACCCGACCTTCGGAGGTATTGCGGATGGATTTATTGCGGTGCTTGATCCTTCTTTATCTGGATCGGCACAATTGCTACGATCTACTTATCTAGGCACCGTAGCATACGATCAGTCTATGTTTATTGAAATAGATGGAAGCGGAGATCTTTACGTTTACGGACAAACAGCCGGCAGCTATCCAGTATCTACTGGGACTCCCTCCAATGGAATGTTTATCCACAAATTAACAGGTAATTTACAAACTTCCGTTTTCTCTACTGTAATTGGAAATGGAAGCACAGGCGTGCCATTGTCACCAACAGCTTTTCTTGTCGACAGCTGTCAAACCATTTATTTTTCGGGCTGGGGTAGATGTGCGGGAACCGGGGGTCAATGGACTGCTCCGTATCAGTCTTCAACAACTGGATTGCCAGTGACCAATCAATCAACCACTGATGGCTGCGACTTTTATATTGCGGTGTTGGCTCCAGACGCAAAAGCACTTTGGTACGGTACATTCTTTGGTCAAAATTCTCTTAGTCCAGATCACGTGGATGGTGGAACGTGTCGTTTTGATCCAGATGGAATTGTCTATCATGCGGCATGCGTAAGTTTTTCTGGGACTCAATTTCCCACCACTCCAAATGCATATTCAAACACTAATAATGCTTTATGCAATGAAGCAGTTTTCAAAATGGATTTATCCCATCAGCCTCATGCAGTAATTAGTCCCATCATCACTCCAACTACCGGGTGTGTTCCTTTCAATATAGCTTTAAATATCTCGGGAAGCACAGCAACTGACTTAGTAACGGATTTTGGAGATGGGAGCCCAATTGATACTTCAAAAGCTCCCTCTCACACGTATTTCATTCCCGGCAATTGGGTAATTACAGTGTACGCAATTGACTCAGTAGGAGTATGTGGGCTGGTGGATACCGCTCAGATAGTAATTACGGTAGGAGCCTCGCCTGCTCTCACCTTTACTACCACCAGCGCTTCGTCCTGCTCAGCCAGCGATGGAAAAATAACAGTAAGTGCTCTCGGAGGCCTCAGCCCCTATTCATACTCTTGGAATAATGGCGGAACCACTTCCATGATCAGTGGACTCGCAGCCGGAGTGTATACGGTTACTGTTAATGATTCCGTAGGTTGCTGGATTAAAAAAACAGATACTGTTACCTGTCCAACCGGTATACATGATCCGGTTCAAACCGATTTTACCTTCTACCCCAACCCCAGTAGTGGAATAATTTATATTTCTTGCCATTCTAATACTATTGAAATTGTTCTCACAGATGTGCTTGGCAGGAAAATTTATTTTTCCCAGAATCTTGTCATCAACCAAAATACATCAATCAACCTCTCCTCTGCCCCTGCTGGTATTTATTTCCTTCAAGTCAAGACTCCGAATGGAAATACAGTCAAGAAGATCATCAAAGAGTGATGGTTTTGCCCTTTTCTTTATTTTCACTACCTTTGAAGTAAGAAAATACCGCTATGAATATTCAATCCAAAAAACTAAACCTAATAGAACATCTGTTGTTACTTCAGGATGAAAGCATCATTAACAAGATCGAAAAAATGCTTCGCCTCCCCTCAAAACAAGAATTAAAGCACAAGCCAATGTCGTTGGATGAGTTCTATTCCAGAGTGGAAGAATCAGAAAAAGCCATCCGCGAAGGGAAAACTATCAGCCAGAAGGATCTTGAGAGAGAATCAGAGAACTGGTAATCTGCGTTCATGACAGTCATCTGGACTATTCCTGCCAAGT
>JAHEYK010000136.1 GCA_023251625.1 Bacteroidota bacterium | reverse complement strand
GTTTGCAAATATTCACATATTATTTCAATATGATCGATTACACCGTAGAAACGCGGGATCGAATCAGTCTTCCTGTATAAATTTCTCTATCCTGTTTTTTACCTCGTCCCGCACCTTTCTTGTTTGCTCCAACTTTTCCGGATGAGTGCCCTGAAACTGCGAAGGGTCGGTAAACGACCAGTGAAGTTGTTTAGCCATTCCTGAAAATACAGGGCAGCGCTCCGCACTTGCTTCATCACATACTGTAATAACGTTGTGATATATTTTTCCCTGCTTAAAAAACCCAAACACATCTTTGGTTTGATTCTTTGAAATATCAATACCTATCTCCTGCATCGCTTCAACCACAATCGGATTCAGCGTTCCTTTTTCTATTCCCGCGCTTTCAGCTTCATATTTACCTTTCCCTAATTGATTCAGGAATGCTTCTGCCATTTGGCTTCGAGCCGAGTTATGTATGCACACGAACAATACCTTTTTCTTACTCATGGACAACAGGGTTTTAAGCGGTGAGTTCTGATAGATTTTTCTTCGTCTTTTCATTTGGAGTGCAGCAAGCGGATACTTCTTTACTCTCATAACGCGGATCGTTAAACTCAGCATCAGCATGGAAATAGTAAACCTCCCATTGAACTCCGTCAGGGTCATTCACCCAAAATTTATCCTGCTTTGCATAGCAGCAGTTTGTCCCAACCTCTTCCTTGGCAACGATGTTTTTCTTTTTGGCTTCCCAAAGCTTGATATTCAGATCCTCCAGTGTTTCTACCTGAAAGCCGAGATGCCCGAAGTTCTGCTGAACCCTTTCTTTATTCTCAACAAAAGATATAATGAGAGAAGGCTTATCAAGTACAAACTTCGCGTAGTTTGATTTTACTTTGATTGGTTCTGCTCCGAAGAACTCTTTATAGAAGTTTACGGTCTTACTAATGTCGCTTACATATAAGCTGACGTGCATGCGGGGGAATGGATTTGTGTTCATTGTGTTTGTTTTTATTTAATCGTAATTTAACGATAGTTTGGTTCAAAAATTTTAACAGCAGTTATTGCCCTTGAAGGAATCAAACAGATTATTTAAGTAAGTTTTAGCATCCCTCCATGCTTTTTCATCAATGCAGTAGCAGACAGAAGCTCCATCTATGTTTCCTTTTATCAATCCGGCTTCCTTCAGCTCTTTTAAATGTTGTGATACTGTGGACTGTGATAAAGGAAGTTCATTCACAATATCTCCGCAAATGCAAGACTGGCTTTTAAGTAATACCTGAAGAATGGCAATACGAGCAGGGTGTGCCAACGCTTTTGCATAGGCAGCGATCTTGTTATCCTTTACTGTGAACTCTTCTGTTTTGGTGATACCCATAATTTCAAATGTATCGCAATATTACGATTAATAGTTGAATTGACCAAATGTTTAAATGAAAATAACAAAGGCGGGCTAGGTATGGGATAGAACTGTCGCATCCGCAAGTGTAGAAGATGTTGGGATGCAGGAATGTCCTTTAAAATATGTTTTAATGTTGAGTTGCTGAGAGTTAAATTCTAATGCCAATTACAAGAACATCATCGGTCTGTTCCAGCTTGCCTTTCCATTCTTCAATCGTATCATTCAGAGTGTTCTTCTGTTCGTTTACCGTCTTATGATGAATTGCCAATAGTTTTTCCAGAAGCTGTTTGTGTTTGAATTTTTTCCCTTTCTCTCCTCCGAATTGGTCTGCATAACCATCGGTAAATAAATAAAGCATATCTCCTTTTTCAAGGTTCAGCGTCTGATGTGAAAACCCCTTTTCAATTTCTCCTTTCCCAATGGGCATTTTGTCTGCTGATAATTCAGTGATCGTATTATTTCGGATGAGCACGGGAGCATTATGAGCCGCTGCGTAGGTAAGCACCTTCTTCTCCTTATCAAAACATACAAGTGTTCCATCCATTCCATCCTGCGCTCCGTCCTGCGATATGTTTTCAATAAGGCGATTCCGAACATGATTGCATATTTCATTAGGTGCTTCAAGATTCTTTTCATTGATAGCTTCATTCAAAAAAGAGATATTGAGCAAACTCATGAATGCGCCTGGTACGCCATGCCCGGTTGAATCGCAAGCTGCCAAATAAAACTTATCTCTCTTGTTTGTTGCCCAATAAAAATCACCGCTCACAATGTCTTTAGGTTTAAAAAGAACAAAATGCTCAGATAGATTGTTACTTAGCAGGTCTTTGTGAGCAAGTAAGGCATATTGTATTCGCTTTGCGTAGGTAATGGAATCGGTGATCTCGCGGTTCTTTTCCAGTATCTGAACATTTTTTTCCTCGATGGATTTTTTCAAACCTGATTGCTTGCCTACAAAATAATACTGTATCAGATAAATCATGGAAGAAATTCCGATAATATTCATTGCAAACATGCGAAGGACGAATTTATCGGAGAGCTTCCAGTTAAAATATTCAGGGATGTAATCATTAAGGAAAAAAGCAATAAGCACCATACAAATAAAGGCAACAAACCAGGTAATAGATTGTTTCACATCGTAAAAGGCAAGTGCCCCAAGAGGGGAGACTACAGCCCACAAAATCACGGTACTGGAAGGGATAAACCCTCCCAATGAAATTTGCAGAAGGAAGGGCAGCAGAAGAATAAAAAGTATCTGGCTAAAACGGAACAACCTGAATTTTTTGAAAATGAGGAAATGCGCAATGCTCAGTAATGAAAGTATGCCGTAAGAGAAAGGTATCAGGCCGGAAACAAGCAATCCATTCATGAAATACAGCCCGCCCCACATTAACCCTGCAAGCGCAAAGGGGAAAGCCATGATGAGTAAAGTGGACTTCTTCAGCTTTTCATCTTCGCTATCACCGGGCAAATAGCCAGTTTCAATCAATTTTCGGAACATGAGGGTTTCCTGTTTAGTTGGCGAAAATACGAATCATAAAGCACCATCAGACCCCCTTTAAAGAAAATGACCTGAATAATGTGCTGATTATTTAATAGTTCATATATTTGTGAACTATTAAACAAAGATATATGTCCGATAAAAAAATATTTGCGCTTCATGCCGAAGTTTGCAAGGCGTTGGCTCATCCATTGAGAATAGAAGTGATCGATATTTTGATGAAAGGAGAGCTCTGCTTTTCCGATATTTTGGAGCAAACAGAAGGATTGAAGTCAAATCTCTCCCAGCACCTATCCGTGATGTTGAGCAGCGGGATTCTAAAAGTAAGAAAAGACAGTCGTTGCAATTATTACAAACTGTCCTCTTCAAAGGTGGCAAGAGCATGCGCGCTGATGCGTGAAGTGCTCATTGAGAATCTTAAAAAAGATCATGAACTTGTAAAAAATATGTAGGTATGAAAAAATAGTGTTGCCTTTAAAGGTTATCCTCAATGAACCCATCAAACTATTTAATATGAAAATCGGAATTGTTATTGCTACGAATGATGCAGAGACATCTTGGAATGCGTTTCGCTTTGGAGTTTTTTCGCTCACTAAAAAAGACACCGTAAAAGTGTTTCTTTTGGGGAAAGGCGTAGAGGTGCAGGATGTTTCACATGAAAAATTCAACGTCAAAGAACAAATGCAAAAGTTTGCTGATGCGAGTGGGAAAATCTACGCATGCGGAACCTGTTTGAAGGTTCGTGATTCGGAAGGAACAGAGCTCTGCCCTCTGTCCACTATGAATGATTTGTATGAAATAGTTCAGGAAGCAGATAAGGTATTAACCTTTTAAAATCACATACAATGGATAATGTATACCAGGTACTGAAATTCTTCCATATCATTAGTTTTGTTTTTATGTCCATCCCACTTTTTAACTTAATTGTGGTGAATGAACGCGCCCTGCTCGGTTCAAAGTTTATCTATGGGGCAGATACATACATGGAAAACATTATAAGGCATGGAGCAAGCCGGTGTTATATGTTTCAAACATCTGTCTTTGTTTCCGGAATCTTATTGCTCGTCTTCGGGCCTTGGGGCATTGAAGCCATCTGGACGAATTATATTCTGCTTGCCAAAACCATTTTACTTTTTACCCTGATGGGGATGCTCTCCTATGTTCATTTTTCTCTTCAACCGAAAATAGATTCCTTTTTCAAAGACATCACACCTGAAAGCAGCGTGCCTGATAATTTTCTTGCATCTGTAAAACCCTATCGGGTGTTACGCAAACGACTCGCTACTGTATGTCTTTTTCTTGTCCTCACAACCATAATCTTAGGAATGCAGGTTTATACTCCATTTAGTTTAACCTTGAATCTGATATTGATTGGTTGTGCGGGCTTGTTTGCCTGGAGGGTTAATAAAACGCTGGTACTTTTTGGATGGATGTAGTAAGATAAATCTGATGAAATGAAACTACCAGAAAACCTTGACAAGATCGGAACAGTTGGCCTGCTCCTTGCTGCACTGGCGACACCATGTTGCTTTCCTCTGTTTGCTTTCCTGCTTTCTGCATTTGGACTCGGTTCAGCAGAACTTTTTGGTGGCTGGACAGAATATGTTTTTGAAGGACTTGTTCTTGTTTCTCTCATTGGTTTCATCATTGCATACAGGCAGCATAAAAATATTTTCCCTCTGCTTATCGGACTGTCAGCTGGGGGACTGATTTTCTATGCTTACAACTTCAACTTTGACAACAAGTTAATTTATGCAGGAATGTTCGGACTCCTTCTTGCGACCGGACTGAATTATTACACCAACCGAAAACACAAAGCCGCTTGTGGCACTTGTGCGGTCATTGACGGCAAGGCCGTTGAACTTCAATCGACCATTACTTGCCCAAACTGTGGACATAAAAAAACAGAAACTATGCCGACAGATGCTTGCCAATTTTTTTATGAATGTGAAAAATGCAAGACGGTTTTCAAACCAAAGCCAGGCGACTGCTGTGTGTATTGCAGTTATGGGACTGTAAAATGTCCCTCCAAACAAACCGGACAAGAGTGTTGTTGACCTGTACATCCCCCTAAAGCTTCAAAGGAAAAAAGAAGCCGAAACTACAACATCGCCAAACTCTACAACATTTCTACAACAAACGCGTGCAGTCCGAAGGACTCCTTCGGAGGAGCGGGGGTGGCGTGCAGCTTTTCGGCCTGTAAACGAAGAAAGGCGCGATGTTTCACTCTTTTGTGATTTGGATTTAGCTTCGCCCTCCTTCGTCGGGCTCGCTGAATCTCACAGGCCTCCCAATGCACCAAGATCCCCTATTCCGCTTCACGCGGAATAGGTATTTTTTGTTTTTTCATTTCTCAAACCTGCGGTTTGATACATTTCAAAACAAAAAATCCCCTCATCGCTTTGCGATAAAGGGATTTGGTGAGGTCGGAAGCGGATTTGAACCGCTGTAGGAGCTTTTGCAGAGCTCTGCCTAACCGCTCGGCCATCCGACCATTTTTTGGTTGGCGAATTTACGATTCTATTCTGAAACAACAGCGCAAACTTTTTCTACCTCGCCTTGTATAGGAGGGTTAAGCTTGGTCACTTTTACTTCAATACTTTTGGTTTTAGGAAATTTTTTTTTCAACTTGTCAAAGATGCGTTTCGCTACATGCTCAATCAGCTTTGAGCGAACCGACATTTCTTTTTTTACTATCTCATAAACGGTGACATAATCTATTGTTTCATTCAGTTTGTCAGTTTTGGAGGGTTTACTCAGGTCGGCTTCTATTGAAACATCCACAATATAATTCCCGCCAATGATTGCTTCTTCCGGGAGGCAGCCGTGGTATGCGTAAAGTTTAATTCCCTGTACAAGGATCTTTGCCATGGGTGCAAAAGTAAAAATCTAAGGGAATGAAAA
>JAHEYK010000049.1 GCA_023251625.1 Bacteroidota bacterium | reverse complement strand
CTATTGTAGCGGTAACCGAAGCAAGGGCCAGTGTAGGCCAGGTAAAAATTGACCCGAGCCACCTGGATGAGGCCAGTCTGAAGAATTTTCAGCAAGCCCAGGGGAATTTAGGTTCAGCTATTTCAAGGTTGCTCGTTGTTGCCGAACAATATCCCGATCTAAAAGCAAATACAAACTTTCTGGATCTTCAGGCTCAACTGGAAGGAACAGAGAACAGGATCGCAAACGAACGCAGAAAATTCAACGATGCGGCCCAGGAGCTGAATACCTACATCCGCACGTTTCCGAAAAATATTTGGGCGGGCATGTTTGGCATTCAGAAGCGAGCGTATTTTGAATCAGATGAAGGAGCGGCAAAAGCACCGGTTGTGAAGTTTGATATAAAATAATCAACCGTCATTGCGAGTCCCGCCTTTTTGCGGGACGAAGCAATCTCACAGAAATTATTCTCTGGGGAGATTGCTTCGTCATCCCGATAAAAATCGGGATTCCTCGCAATGACGATAAGAATAAAATAATGCCTTCCGCAAAAACATTTTTCTCTTCGCAGCAGGTAAAGCAGATCGAAGTAGCCATTAAATCAGCTGAAGAAAGCACTTCAGGCGAGATCCGCGTTCATATCGAGAACCGCTGCAAGGCAGATGCGGTGGAATGTGCAACAGCCGTTTTTCATAAACTCGGTATGCACAAAACAGCGCTCCGTAACGGGGTGATGCTGTACATTGCCGTGCGCGACAAAAAATTTGCTGTCATAGGCGATCAAGGAATTCACCAATATGTTTTGGAAGGATTCTGGGATATCGTTCGTGATAAAATGCTCGCTCATTTCAAGCAAGGAAATTTTACCGAAGGGATCTGTGAAGGGGTTGCCATGACAGGAGCAGAGCTTAAAAAGCATTTTCCACATTCTGCCTCTGATAAAAATGAACTTTCCAACGAAGTAACCTTTGGCAAGAAATGAAAAAGATCCTGCTGTTTGCATTTGCCTTATGCCTTCTTACTTCTGCCTTTGCAGGCGAGGACTGTATTCCCGAAAAACCTTCCCCCGAACGACTGGTAAATAATCTTTCCAAAGAAGCTCCGGATTTTATTTCTGTCGATCAGGAACAAGCATTGGAGCAAAAGCTGGAAAATTTCAGCAATCAAACTTCAAACCGGATCGCCATAGTTATTGTGGATGATCTTTGCGGACAAGATGTAAATGAATTCGGAACCAATCTCTTTAATAAATGGAAAATAGGAGGGAGTAAAAATAATAATGGAGTTTTGATCCTTATAAAGCCCACCGGCAACGCCGGACAACGTAAAGCATATATAGTAACAGGATATGGCCTTGAAGGAATTATCCCTGACATTACAGCTAAACACATTGTCAGTAATGAAATTATTCCGCGCTTTAAAAACAAAGATTATTATGGAGGGCTTGATGCAGCAGTAACGGTGCTTATGGATCTGTCAAAAAAGGAATACAATTATACCGATTACGAAAACCAGAATCAGGGTGATTCCCCTTATTTGGGGCTGGGGATCATGTTGGTGATAATGCTAATCGTATTTGTATTGAGAAACCAGAGAAGCTACACCAGCATCGGTGGCAGAAGGACCTATTACGGTGGAGGCATGTGGGGAGGATTTGGAGGAGGAGGTTGGGGAGGCGGAAGTTCAGGAGGCGGTGGATTCGGTGGTTTTGGCGGAGGCAGCTCCGGAGGCGGTGGAGCAGGGGGTAGTTGGTAGAGAAAACATAAATTGTACATTAGCACTTCAAAATAAAACTCATGAGAAAATATTTAATTCTTTTTCCGGCAATAATTTTTATGTGCGCTTGTAATAACAGCGCCACGGAAAAAAAACAGGAAGAAGCAAAAGACTCTGTTCAGGCAAAAACCGTTGGCCCCATGAACGAGGAACAACGGGAAATGAAAGAGATGGCCGAGCGGCAAAAAAATGAGAAGCCCAAAGAAAGTCCCTATAAAAATGCCAAGATCGATATAAAAGTGTTTAATAATGAAACCATTAAGTCGGATCAGAAGCTTACCGGATTTGGCTATGATATTTTAATTTATGATGCCTTGTATGTTCATCAGCCGCATATTCCGGCTATCAACGGAAGCAGAGGGTTCAAAACAAAAGAACAGGCCACCAAAGCGGCCGAGTTTGTTATTTACAAGATCCGGAATAATATCATGCCTCCGAGTTTGAGCGTGGAAGAGCTGGATAGTTTGGGAACACTTAAATAGTTCGATGTTCCTCGTTCAATGTTCAATGTTGAACTCTTACGACTTCGTTTGTCAATTCCACAAAATCATTTACTGTCAGTTGTTCCGCGCGCTTGGTAAGAAGTTCGGATTTTAAACCTTGGACTTTGAGCATAGAGCCCAATGAATTTCTCAATGTTTTTCTTCGTTGATTAAACCCTGCCTTCACCACTTTGAAAAATAATTCTTCATCGCAGTCCAGTTTCTGAACATGGTTTCTGGTAAGGCGTATCACTCCTGATTTAACATGTGGTGGAGGGATAAACACTTGTGGATTTACGGTAAATAGATATTCAATTTTATAAAAAGCCTGCAATAGCACGCTTAGGATCCCGTATGTTTTATTTCCCGGAGGAGAAGCGATGCGTTCTGCTACTTCCTTTTGGAACATGCCCACTACTTCGGGAATTTGGTTCCTGTATTCAAGCACTTTGAAAAGAATTTGCGTTGAAATATTATAAGGGAAATTTCCGATAATGGCTAAGGGCTGATGGCTAATGGCTGCCGGCAGCCAATCAGGAGTGAAAGCTAAAAAATCCTTTTCTATTATCCGGTTCTCTAACTGCTGAAAGTTTTTTTTCAGGAATGCCACAGATTCCCTGTCAATTTCTATAGCAAATGTTTCGAAGCCTTTTTCCTGCAGCAGATACTTGGTCAGCACGCCCATGCCCGGCCCTACTTCAATGACTGTTTTATAACCCTCTTTATTTTTAAGTGAGCCTGCTATTTTTTTTGCAATGTTCTCATCCTTGAGAAAATGCTGGCCGAGGTGCTTTTTTGGGGATACAAATGCCACGGATCACTCAGATTATTTCTAATATGGTTCGGAAGGCGGCAAACTTATCTTTGAACTTCTCTTTGTGTTCCTGCTGTAGCCGCGGAGCGTGCTCTTTCTGGTATTTCTGAAGGTCATCCATCGTACGGAATGTGTATTGAACAGCATAGGTAGTTTCCAGCTCTTCGGTAACAAGTTTGCATAATTTGTTCTCTACAAAATATCCTGTACGCATTACATCCGGAATATGAACTTCCTTCATCCACTTCAGCCAGTCCTGATGGATAGAATCTTCGAGTGTGACAGTAACGTTATAAATAAACATATGACCCCCTCTCTGTCTCTCCCCCAGAAGGGGAGAGGAGTTTTATGAATGTAAAGTTATTATTTCTCTCTTCTCTTCAGGAAGGCAGGGCAAGGGATGAGGTAGTGCTAATTAAAAACGACTTTGTGAAACTTCCACTAAGACACAAAGGCTCAAAGAAGCACAAAGAATATATAGTTATTTAACAATACAAGGATGGGCTTAATATCCCATAAGGAGGCAGATCGCGTATGCACAAACTCCTTCTTCTCTGCCCACAAATCCAAGGTGCTCGGTAGTGGTTGCTTTGATGGAAATATTTTTGAGAGGCATCTTCAAAACTTCAGCCAATATTTTTCGCATTTCAGGAATGTAAGGAGAGATCTTGGGCGACTCAAGAGTAACGGTACAATCTACATTGCCGATCTCATATCCTTCTTTCTTCAGCATGGCAGCCACTTTCTTTAAAAGAATTTTACTGTCAATGCCTTTAAATTCTTCGGAAGTATTTGGAAAATGAATTCCTATATCACCCAGGCTGGCGGCTCCCAGAAATGCATCGCACATGGCGTGGATCAGCGTGTCTGCATCCGAATGCCCAACGGCTCCTTTGGGGTGTTCTATCTTTACTCCTCCGAGCCAGAAATCAGTACCTTCTTTTAAGGGGTGAACATCGTAGCCAAAGCCAACGCGTATCTTCATAAGATCATTGCAGAATTATTTTTTGTCATCAGGATTGCTATTGTCTTTGTTGCTGAATGCATCAAAATCAAACAGCAGTGAGAAGCGAAGTGTGTTTTGAAGAGGGTTGCGCTGCGTGGTAGGGATGAGGTAAGCAAAATCAAGGCCGAACACCGTATATTTTAAGCCGATCCCGACAGTAATATATTTCCGGTTGCCTTTTGTGGCTGCTTCATAAAAATATCCGGCACGTAACGCAAACTGCTTGGCATACCAGTATTCCATTCCTCCGCCTAAGTTGATCTCATTCATTTCTTCCTGCCAGCCTCCGGGTGCATCGCTGAAGGATCCGAAAATTCCGCTAACCACTCCGCGTTTGGGATCTTCCCCTTTTACCACCACCACATGCCCGTTCACGGTATCGTAAATAGGAGGAGAAGGGACCAAAAGTTTATTCGCATCCACCGTAAACATCACTTCGTTGTAGTCATCCAGCTGCATGTGCAAGGACGTTCCGAGTTTCAGATTGATAGGGATAAAATCATTTTCACCGGTGTTGCTGTATGATATTTTTCCGCCAATGTTCGAAACATTTATGCCAACACGGATAATGGATTTTTTTCCGCTGATGGTTTTTTCTTCGCTTTCATAAAATCCTGAAATATCTGCAGCAACCGTTTGTCCGGCATGTGTTTGAGAGTTTTGCACTACGGTTCCGCCGGTAAGATTGGAATAAATGTAACGTACAGCACCACCACCCGAAAAATGATCCCCGAGTTTTGTCGCATACCCTGCATCCAGTGCAAATTCACTGGGGCGGAACTGCCCGATCGTATTTCCTACAACGTCGGTGAATGTAATATCTCCGAGCGAGAAATAGCGAAGCGAAGCAGCAAGCACTCCGTTCTTTTTCATTTTATAATACCCGGAAAGATAGGCCAGGTTAATATCGGGCACCAAGGCACGGAGCCAGGGAGTATAGGAGACAGAAATCCCGGTTTGTTTTTTTACAAAAGCATATTTGGATGGATTCCAATGCATCGAGTTTGCATCGGGTGCAGTAGCTACACCGGCATCTCCCATAGCACCACTGTGAGAATCGGGTGTGATCAGCAGAAAAGGAACCGCAGTCGTAATGGTATTTAACTGCCCGAGCAGCTGACTGGTGGTCAATTGAGAGCCTTGTGCAAAAAGATTTGCCGGGTCAAAATTCAGAAACACCCCTGCCGTCAGCAAGAATACTAAAGATGAATTTTTTATGTGTTTGACAAGCTTCATTAATGCTGTTTTTTCGTTTAGCGAAAAGAACGCCAAAGATAAAAGTTTATTTTAGAATGACTAACTTTTGAAATTCCTCCGCAGTTTCGTCAGCAACTGTTTTTACCTTGAGGCGGTATATGTAAACTCCACGCCCTATTTTATCTCCGTAGTCATCGCGCCCATCCCAGTCGATAGGATCCGATCGGTACCCTTCAAGATTGACAGCTTGTTGTAGGGTCTTTACCAGTTTGCCGGAAACGGTGAAGATCTGTATCTGCACATCCATCGTAGTGCAGCATTTGTTGTGTTCGAAGTAGAAAGAAGTCTTGGTGGTAAATGGATTGGGGTAGTTAAGTACGTGCTTGAGGGCAACCCCGGCTGAGGAGGCCACCACAAATTGAGTATTTGAGGTAGATGAATTATTATAAACATCCCACACTTTTACATTTAACGAATGAGTTCCTTCTGAAATCCCGGTCAGCGGGTATCGTATAGTCCCTGTCCGGAAGTTATCCATGTCCGATTCATAATAGTCATTCAATATAATTGGCTGGGTAATATTTCCGTCAAGTACAGCTGTAATATCATGCCCGATGCTGGTACCGGCGGTGTTAATGCCGTTAGAATCACTTACCACAGCATATATTTTAGGTTCTGTATTTGTTATTCCTCCAAAGATAAATTTGTCATCGTTCATATACACTTTCACTGCAGGGCCCGTAACATCTTTGGCGGCTGTAGTATCTGTGCCTCCAATGATAAAATCCTCAAAGTTCCCGCTGGCATCTTGGTATCCATCGTGCGAGTAATAGCTGATCCTTCCCTTGCCGAAATTGTAAGCGATATCTTTGGGCACAACGAAAGAAAACGAAAACAATCCGTTCGTCACACTGGCCTTTCCTTTAAAGAGAATATTTTTTTGAAGCAGAAATGTCTTAGGGGGGCTCAAAGCAGTTCCGTCATTCGAAAGCGTAGTTATTTTTTCTGCTTTATCATACACGGTCGGAAAAATGATCCCGTTAAAGTTGGGGAGCAGATTACCTGATTTATCGTGTATTTCGCCCTGAACAGTTACAGTGCTCAGCGCCCTTGCTGTATCAGGGCTAGCAGGGCTAACTGCTGTTCCGTTAATGTTTGTGGTAGCAACAGAATACTCAGGGTAGTTGAGACGCAGGGCAGGATCTCCGAGAAGAGAAAAATTTCGTTGATTCAACCCGCTCGGAGCCATATTATTTTTTGTGAGCAGGTGCAGGTCGCCCAGTCTTGGCATGCTTCCATCGGGCATAGGAACAAAAGTATGGTTATAGAAATAACTATTCAGCGTAAAGTTTGGCCCTGAATATACTACGCGTGTGGTTGACATCAGTCCGATGCTTCCCCCATCAGGGTTCAGCAGGGTTAATTCTCCTGCGGAGGTCAATCCCGGATTGTCCCAGCGGCTGAACTCGCAAGTAGCCGTAAAGAACAGGGGAAGTTTGCATTTGTTCTTCCACGAATTGATGTCGTGTATCTCAAGAAAACGTTCGTGTGCCCAGCCAAGTTCGCCTCCATGCCCGGTATAGTTTACGATCAGGGTGCCTCTGTCCATTCTGCGGTTGAAAGCTGCCGTTGCATCCGGGTATCGGTCTCCACCGGGCGTTGCTACCTGTTGGTAGGCATCAAAATAGATTTTGTCAATGTTGTAATTGTTGTAAGTGGTATCTACTTTTGTGGCATGGTTTTCGGCTTGTGTAACATGGTCGCTTCCATCTTCATCATCTGCAATAAAGGTCACCACGTTTATCCAATCGCCCAACCCGCTACATACATCTGCTGAGCAGGAGTTTCCTGTTTCAATGGTACCTGGCACACTGGTGTATTTTATGATCTTGTTCACCGTGCTTGTTGCTTCGCTCAGTGTTTTTACCGGAAGCCTGCCCACCGCCAGGTCAAGAACATCGGGAGTAAAATCCCAATTGCCTTCGTTCGTATCCAGCATCCCATAAAAATCATCCGATGGATACGAAGTGGTGGGGCTGTACGAATTCAGTGATTCGTAGGCAGGAACATAATTCGTATTGTTTGAAGCGGATTTAAGATTGTAAGACCCTCTTCCTACCAACAGCATATATTTAGGCAGTTGGGTTGAATCGGCAGCGCGGTTGTAGAACATTCTTGCAAAATCACGTATCGCAGATACATCCTGTGACCCCGATGAGAATTCGTTAAACACCTGCTCGGTTGTGGCAACAGAAACTGTCAGGTTATCCTGGGTGCGGTGCAGATCTGCCAATGTATTTGCAGCCTGCAGGAATAGTGGGTTCGTTACAATAAGCAGGTCGCTTTGAGGCAGGCTATGCAGATCCTGATTTTGAACGGGTCCAACAAGTGAAGCGGTCAAAAAAGATTGCCCGTTAAAGGAAATAAATTCCCGTAATGAATCTGAAGGCAGTGTAAAATCAAAAGTGCCTGATGAGAAATTGCCCTGCTGATTTTTTACATTGACCGGATCGGTCACATCCCAAACCTGTTGTGTGGGTATTGCATTTGAAATAAGATACTGAGAAACATTTCCGGAGTTCACAGAAGCCATATCCCGGAAGTTCATCTCGTTACCGGCCATCATCAAAGTTCTTCGGGCATTCACTTCAATATAGTTCAGCCATCCCAGCGAGGGGGTAGGCGTTGTTTTGGTCACAGCTACCAAAACGGTTCCTGAGCCCGGTAAAAAACACTGGGTATCTGTTTTCATCACGTAAAACGATCCATAAATATCGCTTGTGTTAACGCCTGATATATTAAAGGAGGAAGAAGAACTGCCGGCAGTCCAGGTAAAATTTGTTCCGGGCGTATCTGCACGCGCAGCCACTACTACCAATGCGCAAACAGGAGAAACAGTTTCGATGTTCGGGAAATCAAAAGTGAAATTATAAGAAGTAAGAATATCAAATGTTTCCCCTAGCCATTCCCGCCCTGATTTCAGAAGATTAACACCCTCTGCTTCGTGAAATTGGAAATCATCAAAAGAGGTGACCGTATTTGTAGGGGTAGTTGCTGAAGAACTTTGTGGGGCAATTCTTTTTCCTACACCTAGATCAGTGGTGATGAAATAATATGTGGTGTCAGAATAAATATTCAGATAATGATGAAATTTTTTATCCGTGCTGTTGTATTTCCACCGGTGCTGTCCTTCACCATAAAACAAAGCATAATCAGTAGAATCAAATTTTCCGTCATTCTCACCTACAACAGTGATCGCATTCTCCTGCAGGTCATCGTGCCGGAAACCTGCATTCGCAAAAGGAAGCTGCCCGCCTCCGTTCCCGTAAACACGTATGTCTTTTGGATTGAGAGTAGCGAGGTCCAGCCCCATTTTTTTCAAGAAGGCATAATCCATTTTATAAACTCCATCGGCTGTGACTGATATCTTGTACCACTTTCCGGTTGCCAGCACAGAATTTGCTGCATATGTTTTCAATGTGCTTCGGTTATATTTATTCTGAGAAAAGGAAACCGGATTTACATGCATCGAAAATGAGATCAGTTTTTCATATTCGCCTGTTACATTATTTTTTCGAATCGGAACGAATTGTACATACGCGTACGGAATTTTTTTATGAAGAGAAATGGTGACAGAGGGAGCAACATCTGCCTTGACCCGGCTTTTATTGTTGGGGCCATACTTGCTGATGGCAATTTTTTCTTCATCGCTGAGCGCAACATAGGTTTCATCAAAGACCACCGCTTCGGCTTTTGAAGCACCGGGAGTCATTTTGATGCATTCAGTATAAATGGGGAACAGGTGGTTCAACAGATCATATTGTGCATTTTCAAATGTCATTATGGATTGCTTTCCTGTACCCGGAACATCCTCCTGAACCACTTTTTGCCAGCTTATATTCCTGCTTGTTTGTTGAGGAGAGGGCTTGACAGCCCTCTGGTTCTGAGAAAAGGACAGCCTAACGATCCCAACCACCAAAAACAGAAGAATAATGTACTTTTTCATGAAAAATTGAAGAATCTCAAAGATAAAATTATTTTTCAGGGGTTATTTGAAGAATGCAAATTAATTAAATAATAAGACATTTGCTTTTTAAAATATTATTAGTACCTTTGTAGTTCGGTCAGTATAAGTAAGTTAATTTGATGTTCTGCAAACGCAATATTTATTCAATTATTGTAGGTTATTAGCTAAGTAATAAAATAAATTTTTTCTAATACGTTATTGTGAAATACAACTTAGAAATTATGATAAAAAGGTCTGCAGTACTGGTATCCGTGTTCTTTACCCTCTTGTTATGTACTGAAAAGTCGTTTGCTCAAGACCCGCATTTCACTCAATTTTATGCAAATCCTATCTATTTGAATCCTGCTTTTGCGGGTAGTCACCGTTGTCCTCGCCTGTGTTTTAATTATCGTAATCAATGGCCTAATATATCGGGAACATTTGTCTCTACCACTTTCTCCTTTGATATGCGGGTAGACGCTATTTCAGGCGGTATAGGCCTTCAATTCCTGAATGATGATGCCGGGCAGGGAACCATGAGCATTACAGGCTTCAGCGGTATGTATGCATATCAGCTTGCCATTACCCGTGAGTTCTCCATGGCATTTGGATTTGAAGCAACCTTAAGACAGAAAAAACTCGATTGGTCAAAATTGAATTTCGGGGATATGATAGATCCGAGATATGGTTTTATTTATAATACAAACGAAGTTGCAAACAGGCAGGTAGTTTCTTATCCTGACTTTTCTGCTGGTGTGCTTGGTTTCAGCAAACGTTTTTATGCCGGGTTTGCTGTGTTTCATCTTACTCAGCCTGAAGAGGGATTCCTTTTCACAGGTAGCCCTCTACCCATGAAATATACCGGTCATGCTGGGGCAGTGATCCCGCTTGATGGCCGTTACGGGCAGTCTACAATTTCTCCGAACATAATTTATCAGCAGCAACAGGATTTCCGCGAGTTGAATCTCGGAGTGTATATTACCAAAGGGCCAATTGTGGGAGGCTTATGGTATCGTAATGCGGATGCAGTAGTTGCGTTGGTAGGCTTTCAGCAGGACAAGATCAGAATGGGTTATAGCTATGATATTACAATATCTAAACTGGGAATCGTTACAGCAGGGTCGCACGAGATTTCTTTACAGCTGCTGTTCAAGTGCAGAGGCCACAGACCCAAATTCAGAACAGTAAGCTGTCCTTCGTTCTGATCGTTTAATAATATTTCAAATGATTCATCGTTAATAAAGATAATATCGGTGTCATTAATAAAACAAAATAGGAAATCGAAGAATCACGAACACAAAAAAATATTAATAATAAAAGCCATGAGCAAAAACCTAATCAACGTAACAAAAGCAGCCATCCTTTTAGGAAGTGTTGCTTTTCTGGGGTCGTGTGGTACAGAAACATCTCCTATTACGGGATGGAACTACAACGATGCTGCTAACGGAGGATTTGAAGTTCTTCCTTATGCAGAACAGGAAACAGGCCCCGGATTGGTTCTGATAGAAGGCGGTACGTTCACGATGGGACGTGTAGAACAGGACGTGAACTATGACTGGAACACCATTCCTAAACGTGTTACCGTGTCTTCTTTTTACATTGATGAAACCGAGATCAGGAACCTGGATTATCTCGAGTATTTGCACTGGACAAACCGCATTTACGCGGCCGATGAAACTTTTTATGAGATATATAAAAGAGCATTGCCCGACACACTTGTATGGCGCTCACGTTTAGCCTATAATGAACCTTATGTGGACTATTATCTGCGTCACCCTGCGTACAGAGACTATCCAGTAGTGGGTATCAACTGGCTTCAGGCAAGTGACTTTTGCGTATGGCGTACAGACCGTGTGAACGAGTACATTCTGATCCGTGAAGGAATTCTGGATTGGGACCTTGGACAAAGTTTGGCAAACAACTTTAATACCGATGCTTATCTTGCCGGTAAATACGAAGGGGTTGTAAAACAATTGATCCCTCGCCCTGACGGGACAGAAAGAAAAGTACGTATGGAAGATGGAATTCTTCTGCCAAAATATCATCTTCCTACGGAAGCGGAGTGGGAATTTGCCGCTTACGGTCTGATCGGAAACATGGTTGAAGGACGTATCCTTGAAAGACGTGTTTACCCATGGAACGGAGAGCACGCAGTACGTAACCCCAACGATAAATTCGTAGGTGACTTTATGGCAAACTTTGTGATCACCGGTGGTGACTATATGGGTATTGCAGGCCACCTGAACGATGCTGCCGATATTACAGCTCCTGTTTACTCATATTGGCCCAATGACTACGGCCTTTATAATATGGCATCCAACGTATCGGAGTGGGTCATGGACGTTTACCGCCCGTTGACCTACATGGATATGGATGACTTCCGTCCTTTCCGCGGCAACGTATTTAAAACTGCCGTAAAGAACGAAGATGGGATCAGTGTTGACCAGGGAGACTCTTTGTTATATGATGATCCGGATACTAGTAACAAGAACAGAAACCTGATCAGCCGCCCGGGTCTTGTATTGATGCGTAATGTTGAGGTGACTGAAAAGGAAGACCATCTTGATGAACGCAGAAATTATAAGTATGCTGACAATATCAATTACCACGATGGAGACCACCCATCTACCATTAAATATGGCGCTGACCCTCCTGCTACTGAAGTAGAAAAGAATTTTGAAATGTACCAATATCCAGTTGCGAAGGAAAAATTAACAGATCCTCATGAAAATTACCAGATGTCGCTCATCAATGACAAAGCGCACGTATATAAAGGCGGCTCATGGAAGGACAGAGCTTACTGGATGGTTCCCGGAACACGCAGGTTTTTGGATCAGCGTCAGGCAGCTCCTTGGCTTGGTTTCCGCTGTGCGATGTGCCGCGTGGGAAGCCCTCAGGGTCTTGGCGGGAAAAGAAGAGAGTAATCGAGAATATTTTCAATAAAGAAACCCCGTCCCTATTTTTATCGGAACGGGGTTTTTTGTTTATACATTTGCCTGTATGAAATTTCCCGGCATTTCCGAGTTATATTCTTTGTTCAGGCAATTTCCTGTTGTAACTACGGATAGCCGAAAAACAGCACCCGGAACCATTTTCTTTGCGCTTAAAGGAGAAAGTTTTAACGGCAATCAGTTTGCCGGCTCCGCATTGCAACAAGGATGTAGCTATGTGCTGATCGACGAAGAGCAGTATTACACCGGGGAGAAATGCATACTTGTAAAGGACTGTCTTGTTACTTTACAGGAACTCGCAAAATACCATCGTACTCAATTAAAGATCCCATTCATAGCTATTACAGGCAGTAATGGTAAAACCACAACAAAGGAGTACATTAAAAATGTGCTGTCGAAAGGATATAATGTTTTAGCTACAACAGGAAACCTGAATAACCACATAGGGGTGCCTCTCACGCTTCTGTCAATCACTCCTCAAGTTGAGATCGCTATCATTGAGATGGGAGCAAATCACATTGGTGAAATTGCACAGCTATGTGAAATCGCGCAGCCTGATTTCGGCCTTATTACAAACATGGGTAAGGCGCACATCGGTGAGTTTGGAAGTTTTGAAGCCATTGTGAAAGCTAAAACGGAACTATATCAGTACCTCAGAAAAAAAGGAGGCAAAATATTTATTAATTCATCTAACGAACTGCTTGTATCAAATGCTGCCGGGCTCGAGCAGATCACCTACGGATCTTCACCTGCGGATTTTTGTTCCTGTGAGCTTGCCGGAACATCTCCGTTTTTGCAAGTGAAATATGAAAATGAATTGATCAGCTCTCAGCTTATCGGGAAATATAATTTTGAAAATATAGCAGCAGCTATTTGTATCGGGAAATATTTTAATGTCGAGATTAAAAAGATAAAACAGGCGATCGAAGAATATGCCCCTTCCAATAACCGCTCTCAAATCCTACATACAAAAACAAACACCTTGATTTTAGACGCATATAATGCAAACCCAAGCAGTATGCGTGCGGCCATTGAGAACTTTTGTGAGATGAAAGGAGAAAACAAATGGCTCATACTCGGAGATATGCGCGAACTGGGAAAATATGAGGTAGAAGAGCATAAAAACATTCTTGAGTTGATCTCGGCAAAAAAATTAACCCATGTAGTGCTTGTAGGAGAAGTATTTATCAAAGCCACTGCGGAACTGAGGCCTGATACGTTTACCCCTCGTTTGTTCAAGAATTCGGATGAACTTGCTGCCAGACTGAAGGAACAACCTTTGAGCCAAGAACCTTCTCATATCCTCATCAAAGGCTCACGTGGAATTAAACTTGAGAAAGTGGTTGAGTTCCTTTAAGCTAGCATCGCACGCGATATCACGATCTTCTGAACCTCTGTGGTGCCCTCGTATATCTGGGTGATCTTTGCATCCCGCATCAAACGTTCAACATGATATTCTTTCACATAGCCGTAGCCTCCATGCACCTGCACGGCTTCCACCGTTGTTTGCATAGCAACCCGTGATGCAAATACCTTTGCTACCGCACTGGCTGTCCCATAATCCAGATGCTGATCTTTCATCCAGGCAGCTTTGAGGCAGAGCAGGCGTGCTGCTTCAATTTCAGTCGCCATGTCAGCCAGTTTGAACTGAATAGCCTGGTGTTTTGAAATCTCTTTGCCGAATGCTTTTCTTTCTTTGGAATAGGCAAGGGCAAGTTCGTAGGCGCCCGATGCAATTCCAAGTGCCTGTGCAGCAATGCCTATACGTCCGCCAGAGAGGGTTTTCATAGCGAACTTGAATCCAAAACCATCTTCTCCGATGCGGTTTGCTTTGGGGACTTTCACATCGGTGAACATAAGTGAATGCGTGTCGCTTCCGCGGATACCCAGTTTATCTTCTTTTTTTCCTACCTGGAATCCGGGCATTCCTTTTTCTACGATGAGGCAATTAATTCCTTTATGACCTTTTTCGGGGTTTGTTTGAGCCATTACCAAGTATACAGAAGCAGTTCCACCATTGGTGATCCAGTTCTTTGTCCCGTTCAATAGATAGTGATCGCCCTTGTCAACTGCGGTCGTTCGTTGAGAAGTAGCATCACTGCCTGCTTCAGGTTCGCTCAGGCAAAATGCTCCTATGATCTCGCCTTTAGCAAGTGGCACCAGGTATTTTTTCTTTTGTTCCTCGGTGCCGTATGTTTCAAGCCCCCAGCAAACCAAGGAATTATTCACGCTCATCACTACGGAGCAGGAGGCATCTACTTTTGAAATTTCTTCCATCGCAAGCACATAGGAGATGGTATCCATTCCTCCTCCTCCGTATTTAGGATCTACCATCATGCCCAGAAAGCCCAATTGGCCCAGTTGTTTGATCTCTGCCGTTGGGAATTTCTGATGGGTATCGCGTTCAATGACGCCAGGTTTTAATACATCCTGGGCAAAATCACGGGCTGCTTTTTGTACGGAAAGGTGTTCTTCTGATAATTCAAACTTCATATACCTACTAATATTACGAATTGTGTACGAATGTACTAATTTCGCAATTATAAAGAACTATAGGTGAGTAAGTATAAAGTGATTGGAATCATGTCGGGGACTTCTTTGGATGGGCTGGATATTGCCTATTGTGAGTTCGAAAAGAAAAAAACATGGCAGTACAGGATCATATATGCTGAAACAAAAAAATATAACCACAGCTGGAAAAGTAAACTCAGCCATGCATTTAAGAAAGGACAAAGTGATCTGAAGAGGCTGGACACTTTATATGGAAAATTTATAGGAAAGGAGATCCTGAAATTCAAAAAAAAATACAAAATACAGGCTGACCTTGTTGCATCGCACGGACATACAATTTTTCATCAGCCTCAAAAGAAGTATACCCTGCAGATCGGAGATGGGGCCAGCATCTCTTCTGTTTGCCAGTGGTCCGTTGTTTGTGATTTCCGTTCGGGCGATGTAGCACTTGGAGGCCAGGGAGCACCGTTGGTTCCCATCGTGGATAAAATGCTTTTTTCCGGATATGACCTTTGCATGAATCTGGGTGGTTTTGCGAATATTTCTTTTGATAATCCGAAAGGTACACGAATTGCATTTGATATTTGCCCGGTAAATATTGTATTGAATGAACTGGCCGCTAAGATGGGCAAGGAATATGACTCAGGTGGAAAGATGGCAGCGAAAGGCAGGATCCACGAAGGATTGCTGAAAGAACTGAATGCGCTTCATTTCTATAAGATACAGCCTCCAAAATCATTGGGAAGGGAGTGGGTGGAACAGCAATTTTTACCCGTACTTAATTCGGTTGGTATCTCCATTCAGGATAAACTCAGGACAGTGGTGGAGCATATTGCAATTCAAATTTCAAGAGCGATAAAATGGTACGGCACTCCCACACTTTTGATAACAGGAGGAGGAGCGTATAATAGATTTCTCCTTAAGAGAATTGGATTTTTGACTGCCTGCAAGATTGTTTTGCCAAACGATAAAACCATTCAGTTCAAAGAAGCAATGGCATTCGCTTTTTTAGGGGTTCTTAAAAAGCGGGGAGAAATAAATATTCTGAAAAGTGTGACAGGAGCTAAAAGGGACAGCTCCGGAGGGGAAATGTATTTTCCGGATCAGAAAGCAGAATCTTCACTGTGAAAATCCTCTTCATCGTCATCCTCATCATCTGCATCTAAAAGAGCATCATCCAGATTCTCAAGCTTTGGCTCCTCTTCATCCGCGAATGAATCTTCTTCTTCTGGCTTTTCATCCTCTTCGAGCTCAGGATCTTCTTGCCAGTCTTTTTTCAATTTTGATTTTCCGGCAGGAGCAGTTTTCTTCTTAGCAGCCGGTTTAGACTTAGACGATTTAGCGGGAGACTTTTTTTTACTTGTAGATTTTGTTTTCTTCATAAATAAAGGTTTTCAAACCTACCCGCAGGCGGGTTCTTGTCTGAACTTTATGATTATAATGCAAAATTATAAATTTTTGATAAAACAATATTTTTATACTAATTTTTTTTGCCTGCTTAATTAGGGGTCTTTACTGAGTCGTATATAGAATTCAGCTTTTGCTCCTGGTTTTTAGCCTGGGCCAGTTGTTGCACAAGCGCTTTCAGTTCGGTGGCTTTTTCCTGCTTGCCTGTCAGCTTGGCTATTTGATCGGTTATTTTCTGTTCACGGTCCGTATACATTTGGGTAAGGTCCTTGATGCCTTTCTGCCCGAAGTACCGTATCCACCGGTTGTCCTCGGTGCGGGCTATCTGTTCAAGGATCTTGACACCGGCATTAATAGTGTCATCGCTGCAGCGTTTCAGGAATTCGGTATAGTTATTTGCAAAGGAAACATTTTCCCATCCGCTCATTTTTTTCGACAGGGATACGAAAAAGGGTTGATTGGCATCATTACCATGGGCGGCATAAATCTGGGCAACAGCCAAAAGCATATCCATACTTTTTTCTGTTTCAAATTTCTTGGCGATCGTGAGTGCTTCTTTTTCATCTTTCTTGGCCAGAGCTGTAAGCGAAGCTCCCGCTACTGCATAAGACCTGTCATTGACCGACTGACGGTAAATAGGAGGGAGGTCATCCCCTTCAAAATTGTTTGCCAGTTGCTCGATCGCCAAAGAGCGTACGGATGACTTCTCATCTCCTTTGGCCAGAAAGATCAGTTTTTCTTTGATCGTGCTTTTGTATTCTGCAGGAAGTTTTTCGGTCATACTGATTGCTCTTTCACGCAGGTCATGTGATTTGTCGTTAAGGGCCGAGATGATAATTGCTGCCGCTTCCGGAATGCTTGTGAAATTGGCACACTCCTTCATCGCTTCCAGGCGGTCAACGTATAAAGGGCAGTTCTTGTATTGGAATACACATTCCTGAACCGATTTCTTTTCTTCCTTATTGCAAACGAGTTGTTTTTCGGCATCCACATTTACGAGATCGGGTTTGTGCGCAACGGGGAAAGAGAATTCCTCTATGGCATTATTCACCCAAATGCGTTTGCGCTCTTTCTTTCCATCGCTATAGATATCCACATCGAGGGGAAGCCTGAATACAGGCAGGGTATTGAGATCCTGTAATTGCTTGATGCGTACAAAATACTTTTTTAATGAATCATTATAATTGTGTTCGATCAGAAGTTTAGGATGCCCCATCGCAAAGAACCATTGATCAAAGAACCAATGCAGGTCTTCGCCGGTAACCTGTTCGAAAACAAGCCTCAGGTTATCTGCTTCTACGGAAGAGAATTTATTTTTATCCAGATATATCTTTAATGCAGTGAAAAAAGCATCATCGCCCACATATTTGCGGAGCATGTGTATGACTGCACCTCCCTTGTTGTAAGAGTTTGCATCAAATACATCATCGGGTTCATTATATTGATAGCGAATAAGGTGTTTTACTGATTTTGTGGCAGAAGAAAGATAGCCCTGCATCGATTCGCGTGCATGCTGATCAGCTGCATCGCGCCCGTATTTGTATTCCTGCCAGAGGTACTCTCCATAAGTTGCAAAACCCTCGTTAAGCGTAATATTGGACCATTGCTCGCAGGTCACATAATCCCCGAACCAATGGTGAAACAGTTCATGTGAGATCACATCTTCATAGCTGTTATCCAGCATTTCACGGTCTGTTTGATTTAAAAATGAACCATGAAGAACGGCCGATGTATTTTCCATTGCTCCTGAAACATAATCGCGCACCACCACCTGAGAGAATTTTTCCCAGGGGTAAGGAGTGCCCAGTTTGTTGGAGAAGAACTCAAGCATTTCAGGGGTCTTCCCAAAAATAGCTTTTGCATAGGGCTCGTATTCATGCTCTACATAATAATTTACATCCAATTTTTTCCCCCCAATAAGTAGCGGGGCCTCTTTTACGATGGCAAAATCCCCTATGGCCATCATCACAAGGTAGGGAGCTGATGGCAAAGATTGTTTCCAGTAATCGGTGCGTGAGCCATCTGGATTTTTTTGGGAAGAAAGCAGGAGTCCATTTGAGAGCGTTACAAAATTCTTGTGGGCAGAATCAATGGTGATATAGATCTCATGGGTCATACGTTCATTCGGCTTGTCAACGGTTGGAAACCAGCATGAGTTGGATTCGGGTTCTCCCTGAGTCCATATCTCCATGGGTTTTTCTTTCTCTTTCCCCAGTGGATTAATGAAATAAAGTCCTTTATCAGATGTGATGGCACTTCCCGCCTTTGTTTCGCGTTCATTGGGCTTGGAAACGTAGCTGATCGAAATTTTCAGCGTATCGTTGCGTGTATATTCTTTGTCGAGTGCAATGGTGAGCTGTTTTTTATCATATGTGTACTGGAGAGTTTTCTCGGGAGTTGAAATAAGTGAAACAGATTTTACTTCATAATTTTTTGCATCGAGTGTTATTTCTTTTGTAGGGTAGAAGTAGGGTTTTAAAGTGATAGTGGCATTGCCATTCATATACTGTTTCTCCCAATCGAAACTTACATTCAATTTTGTGTGAATAATATCTATGCTTCTGGTAGCTGCCGGGTGAACTTCGAGTATCTCATTCCTGGCAAGTGTGTCGGTAGGTCTTGTATCAGGCCTTTTTGCGTTTTGCTGTGATTTTCGTGAAGAGGTGCACCCTGCAATAATTGCAAGGACTGAAATGACGGTATAAAGTTTTTTCATAGCCTGTATAATTGGTGCAAAGATGAGTAAAAGCCCAGATTTGATGAAATAATAATGTAAAGATATTTAACTATTTTTATAGAAAATAGGTGTAGCTCTTTCCTTTTTTTATATATGCAAAGCAAGATAAAATTACTGTTTTCAAGCCCTTTTGTATGGTTGATAGTATTGGCTGTGGCTGCATTCTGGCAAGTTGCATTTTTATATTCAGGTCTTCATTGGGATATGCTGGATGTTCATTTGCCCTGGCTTCATTATATGTCGGAAGTGTTGCAGTCGGGGGAGTTGCATTATTGGAACCCCTACCAGCAATTAGGATATCCTTTTCATGCGGATATGATGTCTACCTGGTATCCGCTTACGTTATTTACAGCGCGCTTCATTGGATTTGATCTTTATACGCTGCATTATTATTTTTTGCTGCATATTATTATTGCGGGCTGCAGCATGTACAAGCTGGGTACATTTTTCACCCATGAAAAGCGCATTTCATTTTTAGTGGCTGCGGCTTATATGTTAGGCGGCTTTTTCGTTTCGCATGCACAGCACTTGATCATTCTAGCCTCAGCTGCATGGATGCCTCTTGTCATTTATTATTTTTTGAAAATATTTCAAACGGAGTCCTTTTTAGATGCTCTCAAATTATCCGTGGCAACCTGTTTTATGGTTACCGGTGGATATGTATTCCTAACCATAGTTCTAACCTATTTTCTCACACTCGTGTTTATTATTCTTTTTGTAAGGGAGAGGAGGGGAGATAGCAAAAGCCTTATCAGAATACTCTCCTGCTATTCACTGGCTGTTTTAATGGCATTGATCATGTGCGCCCCTATGCTGATAGCGCATTTACAAATGATGCCCGTGCTGGAAAGAGGAACTCCACTTTCTTTGGATGCAGCTCTTGGGCTGGCGTACACCTTCCGCGCGTTATGGTTGTGCCTTATCCCGTTTGCATTGGCAAATAATGCAGATTTTTTCGGGTCAGATATATCCATGATAAATTGTTACATCGGAATTATCTTGCCGGTATTTGTTGTGTATGGCCTTTTTAGAAGAGTTTCATTACGGGAGTATATATTTTTTATTTTCGGAATACTTTGTCTTTTGGGATCACTGTCGAACGAATTGCCATTTATGAGATGGGCCATCCAGTATGTGCCACTTTTTAATTTTTTCAGAGAACCGGCATTGCTTCGCCTCTTTTTCATCTTGGGAACACTTATTTTCTCATTAGGGGCTTTTGTAAATTTTCTGAGGCATTTTGAGCGTGATAAAAAGCTTATCGGCTATTTCATTATGACGCTTATGCTCCTTATGGTGTTATTGATTTCTTATGCATTTGCGCGAACAGACATTCACGATCTCACTTTTTTAAAACCGCATGAAACATTTCAAAAATTATTACTCGCACTTACTCTTGCTGAACGAATATGTATAGGCGGGACAGTGCAGTTAATATTTCTTGTGATCTTTTTGATTCTCTTGCTTAAAACAAAGGATAGTCATTCTTTTTTTAGAAATATAATTTTTCTGTTTATT
>JAHEYK010000048.1 GCA_023251625.1 Bacteroidota bacterium | reverse complement strand
GGAATATTCCCGTGCTTTTTCCTCGGTAGTTTGTCAATTTTATTCTCCAGCATTTTGAAAGCAGCAATCAATTTTTCGCGTGTGTCTTCCGGTTTTATCACTTCGTCCACATAACCACGTTCAGCTGCACGATAGGGGTTTGCAAAATGCTCAATGTATTCTTCTTCTTTCTTTTTAATGCTGAGCGGAGTCGAAGCATCGCCTTTGAAAATAATTTCGACTGCACCTTTTGCTCCCATCACGGCAATTTCGGCTGAAGGCCATGCGTAGTTCATGTCCGCACCAATGTGCTTGGAGTTCATCACATCGTAGGCCCCACCGTATGCTTTACGGGTGATGACCGTAACTCTCGGCACAGTTGCTTCGCAGAATGCATACAACAATTTTGCCCCGTTGGAAATGATGGCATTCCATTCCTGATCTGTTCCCGGTAAAAAACCCGGAACATCTTCAAAAACCAAAAGAGGAATATTAAATGAATCGCAGAAACGTACAAAGCGTGCCGCTTTTTGGGAAGAATGAATATCCAGAACTCCTGCTAAAAATGCAGGCTGGTTTGCTACAATGCCAATACTTCTGCCTGCCATACGCGCAAAGCCCACCACAATATTCTCTGCAAAATTTTTGTGTACTTCGAAGAAAGAATCCACATCTACCGTTCCGCTTATCACATCGCGCATGTCGTAAGGCTGATTCGGATTTTCAGGAATGATGGCGCTTAATATTTCGGATTTCGGATTTTCGTATTCGGATTTAACGGGCACTGTGTCTTCACAGTTCTGCGGCAAATAGCTCAATAATTTTTTAATGTTGCTGATGCATTCCAATCCGTTGGCACATGAAAAGTGCGCCACCCCTGATTTGGATGAATGCACGGATGCTCCTCCCAGTTCTTCTGAGGTTACTTCTTCATGCGTAACTGTTTTCACCACGTTGGGGCCGGTGACAAACATGTAGGAAGTATTTTCAACCATTAAAATAAAATCGGTAATAGCAGGAGAATAAACCGCTCCGCCCGCGCAGGGGCCCATCACACCCGAAATTTGTGGGATCACTCCGGATGCGCGCGTGTTGCGGTAAAAAATATCGGCATAACCTCCCAGAGAGACAACTCCTTCCTGAATTCTTGCTCCGCCGCTGTCGTTCAACCCAATGATAGGCGCTCCGTTTTGCATGGCTAAATCCATGATGCGGCAAATTTTTTCTGCATGCGCTTCAGCAAGTGAACCGCCAAATACGGTAAAGTCCTGCGCGAAAACATACGTCAGCCTTCCGTTTATAGTTCCGTATCCTGTTACCACTCCATCGCCCAGATATTTTTCCCGGTCCAAACCAAATTCCTGAGAGCGGTGGGTCACAAACATGCCGATCTCCTGGAAACTTCCTTCATCTAAAAGAAAATGGATACGCTCCCGTGCGGTGAGCTTGCCTTTTTTGTGCTGGCTTTCGATGCGCTTTTCGCCACCACCAAGATGCGCTTCTTTGATCTTGTCTTCGAGTTCTTTAAGTTTCTTTTTCATGGAAAGCAAACCTACAAATTTTTATGTAGTGGGGAAGTTCGCCACCAAGGCACAAAGACACCAAGGTTCACTAAGTAAAAAACTGCATTTCTCGGTGTTTCTTTGAGTCTTTGTGGCTTCGTGGCTTCGTGGCAAAAGGAAATGAAGCGGCAATGAAAAAGAGAAATTATTTAATCACCGTCTTCTTTTCAAGAATGCGGTCATCGCTGGAGGTTGTCACGAAATAAACTCCGGGGGCCAATTTCCCTGATAGATTAAGTGGCTGGATGAAATGTTCGTTTTCTAAAATAAATTCTTTCTGATAAAATTCCTGCCCTAAGATGTTTCGTATCGAGAGTAACACTTCTTGGTCCTTTTTGCCACTGTAAGAGACTGTAAAATCCCCCGATGAAATTGAGGGATAAACATTCAATACATTTTCACCTGCATTAAATTCCACCTGAACGATGTCGCTGTAAAAGAAAGAGCCGTTAAAGTCAACCTGTTTCAATCGGTAGTACGAATGCCCGTTGAAAGGGTCCTGATCAGATGAGGCATAAGAATGCAGCACAGAACTATTTCCAGCGCCTTTTACCTGTGCAACTTCAGTGAATGAATTTCCATCAGCAGATCTTTCTACAGAAAAATAATCGCAGTTCTTTTCAGAAGCGGTTTGCCAGGAGACATCCACAGAATTATTATTGGGTTTCGCCTCGAAAGAAAGAAGTTCAACAGGAAGAGGATTAGTGCCCGCCTTGGATCCAAATGTGAAGGGACTATACGATGTTACTACAGCGTTGGTAATGGTATTTCCTGTTCCGGCACCTGAGCAGGTTCCGGTGGTAGTAACAGCATCGTTATTGTTTTCCCAAGCCGAAATGCCGGAGTTCCAGTGAGCGATCCTCAGATCAGCACAATTGGTAATAGAACTGTTAGAGGCCGTTGACCAGAATAATTGTACGGTAACATTAGAAGCTGCAGCAGATTTTTCCAGAGTCCAGTATTCTTTTTTGCTTACATGATCAATGGAACTGGGAGTTTGCGTAACAGAATAACTGCCGAATCCAGTATTGAAATATTGCGCGGTGTAATAAGCGGTAATGTCCGTTCCGGGATCAGAGATGGCTAAAGGATTATAATTAACCCCGTCTCCCGCGCAGAGCGGAAAAGTAAAAGGAGTATCTCCAATCTTCTTAATGGGTGCTGCAATACACATAGTGGCGTTTGGCGTATGGCCAAGATCCACATAACCGTTAACAAAAGTCAATTGGCCTGATCCGGTGTAACTGAAAATACCTCCGTCCCACCAAATACCATGGTTAACGGTAACATTCCCGGAAATAATAATAGGATTATTTGATGTTTTATTTGCCCAAATATTATATGTCGTTACATCACCATATACATGATGAGTATTTCCTCCTACAAAAACTATATAGGCCTGATTTCCGGTGCCGGGAACAAAAGTAGCTCCAGTTTCAATAGTCCAGTCATTATAGATGTTTAAGTAATTCGGGTTACTCGTTGTAAGTGAGCCGGATTTCATAGTCAGATTACCATGAAAATTTACTGTTGCAGAGGAAAAAGTAATATTGGCAGAGCTGGCAATAATTAGGTTGTACCAATCAACGTAACCTGTAGGAGAAAAGCCGACCATTGTTCCGGTGACTTCAACTGTTCCGGTTCCGTAGGTAAAATTCCCATTCCAATTGGAAAATGTTGAGCATTTTAAATATCCTCCATTGGTCATGTCTATATTTCCTTTAACGGCCCCATTCCCCGACCCCAATGTTACATTTCCGGTCACATTCATAACAGAACCCGAACTAAAGGTTAACGTGGCCACGGAGGTAGGTGCTAATGCTAACGCGGAACAATTGTAGGTTACACCGGGATCAAGCGTGACAGTGCAGCCATCCACCCCCATATTGCCAAATGTAGTGGAAGATGTTCCGCTGATTACATTGGATCCTGCAACATTAAAAATAATAGTTCCTGAACCGGGAATAAATGTTGTACCATTATTTATCCAGTTGCCCCCAACATAATGCGTAAATCCGCCTTCATCAAAAGTTGTTCCGCTCCCCAGGGTAATGTGGCCTCCGATGGTAATTCCGGTAGCGGCCGTTGCAGAGGAGGTTCCGGACAAGGTAAAGTCGCCATTGATGGTACTAACGCTGGTAAGTGTTTTCGCCCCACTTCCTGAGAGGATCAGATTATAATAGGTGGTAGCATAAACAGTTTGGGCCGCACCGGAATAATTAACGGTGGCACTTGTACCTGCGAGTGTGATCGCGCTGGTTCCTGTACCTGAAACAGAAAAGGGTGTTGCATTGCTGAGAACGAGAGTACCGGTCCCTCCTCCGGTATTCATGTTCAGGGTTGATATATTGCTTGCCGCTCCATTTGACGTTACCACACTGCCATTCACTGTAATTGTTCCTGAGCCGAAAAGCAACGAGGCATTATTTGTTTTACCCCCGCTTTCGTAGCTCGTAATTGTAAGATTTCCGGAAACCGTGAGCGTGGTTATCGAAGAGGTCATGATCGTGGTTCGGTTTGATCCAGGCAAAATCCCTCCCGCACCAACGTTGAGTGCCGTGCAGTTAATTGTGCCGGCACCAGCAATCGTACATGCATTGCTTGCTCCGGCCGTACTGTTTAATGTTACGGCATTGGTAACGGCAAGTGTTATGCCTGTGTTTACCGATATGGTTCCTGAGGTGTTACCCGCACCACAGAACGCAAGAGAATTACAAGTACGGTTCCCGTCTACAGTCAATGTAAATCCGGCCCCAACAATTATATCATCCCCGTTTGCCGGAATGGTTCCGCCCGGCCAAGGAGCATTGGGTACAACCGAACTCCAGTTGCCACTGCCGGTAGTTGTTACAGTAGCCGAAAACCCGACCTGTGCAATGCAGCAGAGGAGAAAAATAAAAAAATATACAAAACGAAACTGCTTCATTTTACACTTTAAAAAATTACAAAAGGCAGATCAACTTCCAATACCCGCTATATTGCCAAAGATAAATAAAATTTGGTATTTATGCTTGCCCTGAATGTTTTTTTAGACCAAACTTCAATTTTTTTCGACAAAATGCTACGTAGAGGTGTAATAAACACGATAAATCAGTACATATAAACTCGGAAAAATTACTTTACGATGATCCTTTGCATGCGCATGTTTTCATCGCTCAAAGCTGTGACAAGATATAGCCCGGCGGGGAGTTTTCCTGACAAATTAAATCGTTGAATAAACAGTTCATTGCCCAGTATAAATCCTTTCGAATAAAATTCCTGTCCCAGAATATTGCGTATGATCAGCAAAATCTTTTTCCCTTTTTCTCCGCTTACAGAAATCGTAAAATCTCCCGAAGACAAAGTAGGATACACATTGAGTGTACTTACGCCTGGATTAAATTCTACAGGTATTATATTGCTGAAAAATAATTTTCCGTTGAAGTCTGCTTCTTTAAGGCGGTAATACGACAGGCCATTGAACGGATCGGTGTCAGTGGCCTGATAAGAAAGAATGACAGAACTATTGCCAGCACCTTTTGCCTGCGCAACTTCAGAAAACGAATTCCCATCCTGTGATCTTTCCACTGAAAAATAATCACAATTTTTTTCGGAAGCTGTTTCCCATGAAATATTGACAGCATTGTTATCGGATTTTGCATCAAATGAAAGCAGTTCAACTGGCAATGGATTTGTTCCTCCCACTTTGTTTGCAAAAGTGAACTTACTGAATGAGCCGAACGAACCGGAAACTATGCTTCCCACCTGATAAGATGTTGAAGTTGCCGTGCCCCCGATATCTGTCCAAACAGTAGGTGCTGCAGAGGTGTTTTTTACAACTGTAAGATTAGGAGGGTCGATCACCCAGTCACAATTAGGACTCCCGCCATAATAAAGCGTTACAACAGCACTATTTAGATTCAAGGTGCTTGAACGATCTATCTGCCAATAGTGAACACTTGAAACCTGATCGGTACCGGCTGCAAGCGTATACCCCAACGCAGTAGCCGATGCATTAAATACTTCTGCGGTGTATGTAAATGTGGTTGCGGCAGAATGATCCACAGATAAAACAGCAGGCCTCCAGGTAGTGCTTTTCCCCAAAGGGAAATTCAGAGTAGTAAACCCCGCTGCTGCAACATTATAATTAACAGGCCCGTCAATATAACTTGTGGAGTTGCCAATGGTGGAGGCCGAGCCTGCCGCCATTGTAACAATATTCCCTGCCGTTGTCTGCACCCTGCCTCTTGTCATGGTAAGTGTTCCATTAACAGTAAGGGGGCCTCCCATAGTAAGCTGAGGAGAATATCCGCTGGTATTATTGATCGTAACATTGCTGTACGTAATAGCGTCTCCACCTGATCCTGCAATTGCAGGAAACACCTGTGCATTGCCTGTGCCGTTGAAGGTAAGTGTTGATGTATTATTGAATGTTAAAATACCATAGGGTGTTCCACCTCTGACAATATTCCGTTTGATGTTCATCGCTGCCGAATTATTAAAGATCATTTCAGTATTGGCAGCAGCCGTGGATGTAAAGGTTGCATCGCGGCCTACAGAAAGTGAAGTTGCATTATTAAATGTCAAACTTATTTTTTGTCCGCCGCTGTAGTTGAGCGTGAGATCCCTCGTAACATTTACAACTCCTGTATTATTGGCTGTAAGAAGGTTATTTGCTACTGTACCGGCGGAGCAGTTCCAAAGCATATCTTGTCCTACATTCAGAACAGATGTATTATTTACATTCACCTGAATTCCTCCTGTACCTCCGTTACGGGTGAGTGTTGCATTATCATTTACCGTTAGCGTACCTGCATTTTGAACAGTGGCCGTAAGGCTGCTGTTTGTTCCGTTGGTGGCATTGAACTTTCCGTTCACATTGAGGGTTGCGTTATCAACTGTCAAGTTAGCAGCAGCTGCAGAAACAGTCATGTTAATTTCGGCCGCTGCTTGTGCCGATGTTACATTGACCGCATGATCCTGTATGTTCACAATATTGGCAATAGTAGGCGTTGTGCCGGCCGTAGCTCCTGCAAAATTTGTTGTTGACCATACGGCAGAATTACTCCAATCTCCATCGGCTATAGAATAATACTGAACCGCAGAAGCATCATTGATACAAATATCAAAAGTGCCGGGCGTTCCTCCTGAATGAGTATCCACAGATATGTAATAGGTATTTCCAACTGTAAGACTCGCGTAGTTCAGCGTAATATCAACTGCCGCCCCTGCCTGATTAGTGCACGCAAGTTGAGTGTATGAAGCATCCCAAAGTGCGACAAACGGATAGCGCATGGTTTCTCCTGCTCCCGCAACTTTTACCTGAATAGTTGTGGTGCTATAAATTGCCACAAACTTAAACCAGCGGTTATAATTGGGTCCGTTCGTCCAACAACTGCCTTTGGCATGATCGGCAGTTGCGTTGGTGGTAGTATATAATCCGTTGGTTGAACAGTAGTTATTTAAATTCGTCAGTGTAGTAGCTCCCTGAGGGTAATCGTAATCCGGAACATCACTCACACAGAGATCAAACGTACCGTATGTTCCGCCGGAGTGAGTATCTACCGAAATGTAGTACGTGTTCCCCGGTATGAGGCCATAATAACTCATGGAGATATCTACGGCTGCTCCTACCTGATTCATGCAGGCAACCTGCGTGAATGAAGCGTCCCACAGGGCAATGAATGGATAACGCATAGTCTCTCCGGCCCCGCTTACTTTTACCTGTGCATTGATAAAGGTGGTGGCGGTGGCGATGAACTTGAACCAGCGGTTCTGGTTCGGCCCGTTCGTCCAACAGGATCCCTTGGCATGATCAGCCGATGCAAACTGTGTACTGTATGCCCCCCCGGAAGAACAACCATTCATAGAACTGGCTAGATTAATCGCTCCTTGTGGATAATCGTAATCCGGGATATCGGTTACACATATATCAAAGGTGCCATACGTGCCGCCCGAGTGAGTATCCACTGAGAGGTAATATACATTCCCCGGAGTAAGTCCGTAGTAACTTAAAGAAATATCTACTGCAGCTCCTATCTGATTGGTGCATGCTACTTGTGTGAACGATGCATCCCACAACGCAATAAATGGATAACGCATTGTTTCTCCCGCGCCTGAAACTTTTACCTGTGCATTGATAAATGTAGAAGCTGTGGCTGTGAATTTGAACCAACGATTTTGATTCGGCCCATTCGTCCAGCACGAGCCTTTGGCATGATCGGCTGAGCCGAATTGTGTGCTATATGTGCCCCCTGAAGTACAGCCGCTGCCCACAGTAAAATTTGATGTGAGATCAATCGCTCCCTGCGGGTAATCATAATCGGGTACATCACTCAGGCAAATATCAAATGTACCGTAGGTGCCTCCGGAATGTGTATCTACAGAAATATAATAGGTGTTGCCGGGGGTAAGCCCATAATAACTCAAAGAAATATCTGCCGCTGCTCCTATCTGATTTGTACAGGCCACTTGTGTGAACGAAGCATCCCAAATGGCAATGAAGGGATAACGCATGGTCTCACCCGCGCCTGAAACTTTTACCTGTGCATTGATAAATGTAGAAGCCGTGGCTGTGAATTTGAACCAACGATTTTGATTCGGCCCATTCGTCCAGCAGGAGCCTTTGGCATGATCGGCAGAGCCGAATAAAGTACTATAAGTTCCTCCGGAGGTGCAACCCGCATTGATGCTTCCCGTGAGATTAACTGCTCCCTGTGGATAATCATAATCAATGACATCGCTGAGGCAAAGGTCAAATGTGCCGTACGTTCCGCCCGAGTGTGTATCTACTGAAATGTAATAGGTGTTACCGACCGTAAGTCCGTAATAACTCATAGATATATCTACCGCTGCTCCTATCTGATTTGTACACGCCACTTGTGTATACGATGCATCCCACAGAGCAAGAAAAGGATAGCGCATGGTTTCTCCCGCGCCTGAAACTTTTACCTGTGCATTGATGAACGTGGTGGCGGTAGCGGTAAACTTGAACCATCTGTTCTGGTTCGGACCGTTGGTCCAGCACGAGCCTTTGGCGTGATCGGCTGAAGCAAAAAGCGTGCTGTATGTTCCACCACTGGTGCATCCGGCATTTATATTCGCAGTTACATCAATTGCTCCCTGAGGATAATCATAATTCACCACATCGCTAAGGCACAGGTCAAATTTACCATAGGTGCCGCCCGAATGTGTATCCACAGAAATATAATAGGTGGTTCCTGCTGTCAGCCCATAGTAATTCATAGCTATATCAAGTGCTGCGCCTATCTGGTTCGTACACGCAAGCTGCGAAGGAGTACCGTCCCATAGTGCCACAAACGGGTAACGCATGGTCTCCCCTGCACCTGAAACTTTTACCTGTACATTTATGAAAGTGGTGGCGGTAGCAGTAAACTTGAACCAAACATTTTTGTTTGGGCCGTTGGTCCAGCAGCTGCCTTTAGCCTGGTCGGCCGTGCCACCAACATCTGTGTAGGTTCCTCCGGTCGTACATCCGGCATTGATCAATGCCGTAATATCTGTAGCACTGGCGAAAACATCATTAGCAGGCTGTGCATAAGCCTGAGAACAAAACAAGAGTAAAAAAGAAAACAGTGTTAATGCATACTTCATGATATCCGAACCGCAAATTTTAATTGTGCAAATTTACGCACTACTTCATTATAATACAACATTATATATCCATTTTTCGACCAAAAGGTAGATATTATAGACGAATAACTCATATTTACGGATATATTCCGAAAAAGTTTCAATCCAATCAGCTCATTTCAGGTTTTGTTAAATTTATTTTTGAGAACGTATTTTATATACTTTTAAAATCTTTTTTAGGATATCGCAAATGAGCATTTACTGGATCTATCTTCTTCTCGGCATAATTTTTGAGGTATTGGGTACCGTATGTATGAAACTGGCCGATGGGTTCTCGAAATTATGGCCATCTGTTCTTGTTTTTATTTTTTATGGAGGATGCCTGGTTTTTTTAACATTGGTCTTTAAAAAACTGGAGATAGGGGTCACTTATGCTATCTGGGCCGGGGTTGGAACAGCTCTTACAGCGGTGATCGGCTTTATTTGGTTCCATGAACCTGTATCAATGGTTAAGATAGCATCCATACTTCTTATTATTACCGGCATATTAGGGCTTGAACTTTTTTGATGTATTGACTATTAAACACTGAGGCGTATGAATGTTTTCATTACCGGATCGACCGGTTTTTTGGGAGGAGAAGTACTGGTAGAGCTTTCTAAGCGAAAAGAGATAGATAAAATATTTTGCCTGGTACGCGCAAAAGCCGGAGAGCAGGCCATCGAGCGCATGAAAAAGATCTTCGATCTGCATGGAGATCTGCTTGACCAAAAAAAAATAATCCCCATCGAGGGCGATCTGACCCAGGCTGACCTGACAGATTATCTGACCAAACACCCACTGCTTGGTAATGTGAACGTCATTATACATTCTGCTGCCGACACAAATTTTTCTCCTATCTATGATGAGATATTGGAACAAATAAATATTCTGGGGCTCGAAAAAATCCTCGCCTGGAGTACCCAGTTAAAAAATCTGCAAACATTTACTTATGTAGGCACCGCCACCATCTGCGGGATGGATATCAAAAACAGGGTCGTGAAAGAAAATGAATCGCCAAATGAAAATGTAAAACACCTCGTAAAATATACCGAGACAAAAATGCGCGGGGAAATGATGGTGCGGAATTACCTCCCTAAAGAAAAAATACTGGTCGTCCGTCCTTCTATCATCATGGGCGACAGCCGTCCTGTTCAGCCAAGATCGTACGTGATCATGTGGGCCTTGGCGGCCATCAATTTACTGCGCCTCGTTCCAATCAATCCGGATGCGGAGCTGGACATTATTTCGGTGGATTATGCAGCCAAAGCAATTGTAAAACTGCTTTTCTCAAAAAGAAAATATTCAGTCTATCATATTTCTGCCGGCACAGCTGGATCCACTTCTCCACGAAAAGCCACGCAGGCTATCGAATATTATTTCCCGCACCGGCCCGAGTTTGAATTTGTAGACCGTTCGCTGATACGCGAGGTGAAACTTTGGGCGAGAAAAAAACTGAACGGGTACAGTGACCTGAAAAATTACCCGGAGCACCTTACTTACTGGGATAATATTTTTGACGATGCTACCGACCTGCGCATTCTCATGGGAGGGCTTGAACCCTATCTCGATTTCATTGAGTTGGGGCAGACTTTTGATAATTCGCGCTTGCTGGAGGATACAGATCTGGGCCAGGCCGAACCTGCGCATGAATACATGAAGCGCTCGGCACATTTCTTAGACAAGATCGATATTTTTGCCGCAGCCCTCGCTCCTTAGAAATCAATTTTGTAATAAAACAACGGTAAAAATCCCAGCTGATAATCCATGCGGATAGGATCTTTGGAAGGATCGCGTGGGTCCGGATCATAGCTGAGAGCAAGTACATTTTTTGTATTCAGAATATTGACGAGGTCTAGCCCGATCTCATGCGTAACCTTTTTTCGGTTGATCTTGAATCCTATATTTACATCCCATCGAAAATAATTATGAAATGTCCGGCTGTTGCGCAGGGAGTCAAGTGCCATGAATTCCCCGGCTGTATTGGAAGCCGCTATATCGGCAGGTGAGTAACGCCCTCCCCCGGCCCAGGTGATCTTTGTTCCGGTGTTGAGCACCGTGTTGTGTTTCATCCCGATCTTAAATTCTTTTCCTATAAGCAAATTGGTCGCAAACATTTCATTGAAATCTGTGCTGCGCTCAATGCCATCACTGCCTTTATACGTTGAATTGAAAATGGAAGCAGTAATCATAAAAAAGAAACTCTTGCTGAAAAATTTTTCTACCGTAAGCTCGAGGCCATAATTTGTTCCGGTGCCTTTATTGGCGAGGGAGTTAGGGAAAAATCGCCCGTAGCCTGTGCCCTGGTTAAGAAGAGAAAAAGAAGAACGGCTGGTATCGATGGGCACTTCATACAAATGCTGATAATAGGTTTCCAGTTTGATCCGCATGTTATCCGACAGTGCCACATCGTACGCAAGCACGTAATGAACGCTGCGCGTAAAACCCAGGTTCCGGTTGGGGTAATAATAATTGCCATCAGCATCCACCTTGCGGTTAAAATAAATATAGGCAGGCTGCATCTGGCTGTGCATGCCTACTCCCGCGCTGAGCGATTGCCTGTGCTTGAACTTCCAGGTCATACCGGCCCTGGGCTCGATCGATGAACTTCCGTTCAGCTCGAGGTACTGTGCGTGGAGCCCGGTGGTGAAAATCAACTTGTCATTTGCCTTGAACCTGAATTGCACATAAGGTTGATATAATTCCGTAGAGCCAATGAAATCATTTCTCCGTTCGAACAAATAGGAAGACATGTTGCGGCTGCTGTCGTGCATGCTGAAATTATAATAGTCGGCAAAAAATCCTGCCTTCATGCTCGCTTTGCTGCTGAACTTATGATTAACAAAAAAATTACAAGAGGTCTTCTGTACGATATATTCGTACCGCATTTTTTCAATCAGGGAATCCAACTGAAAATTGGTATCACGATATACCATTAAATGATGGGCATACGACTGATCGCCCGAGTGTGCCACCACTAATTTGATAAAAGTCTTATCGTTCAGGGATTTTGTATAGGTGGTTCCGATCACGCCCATTTGCGAACCGAAATACTGATCTTTGTTCTTTTCTCCATAGATCTCTTCTGTTGCATCGGTGAATTTGCTGGCAAGTATGTTTATGCTGCTTTTCCCTCCCACTCCAAAGATCGAGAAGTTGCTTCCATCCTTCCCGGGAAAATTTAATTTGAATGCCGCATCCTGGTAGCTTGGAACTGCGCTGGTGCCGATACGGATATGTAACGCTTCGAATAATTTCAGTGTTGAGTATCGGTACGTGAACATATACGATGAGCCGCGGCTTTTGTCGATCGGCCCTTCTCCGGCAAGTTCAGTGCCTAAAAATCCAAACTGCCCGGTGAACTCATGTTTTTCGTTGTTGCCGTTGCGCATGCGCAGGTCGAAAACACCCGCCACACAGTTTCCGTATTCAGCGGGGAAAGCGCCCGTATAAAAATCAGAGTTGTCAAGCACTTTACTGTTGATAATATTCACCGCACCGCTCGTAGTTCCTGCAACAGCAAAGTGATTGGGATTGGGAATGTTCACGCCTTCCAGCCTCCACAAAAGTCCGAGCGAAGAGTTTCCGCGTATAACGATCTCGTTGTCTGAATCATCCGTTCCCTGCACACCTGCAAAGTTGGAAGCCATGCGGGCCGGATCGGTGCGGCTGCCTGCATAACGGTTTGTTTCTTCCACCGAAAAAGTTCTTGCACTTACAGAGGCCATCTCATTGCGGGCTTCACCTTTTTTTGCTCCGGCAATAACTACCTCTTTCATTTTTACAGCCGATTCTTCCATTTCAATGTTCAGGATCACCTCACGCGCGGAGGTTACAATGACATCCGCAATGAAAAAAGGCTGGTACCCGATAAAATTTGCTTTCAGGGAATATCTTCCCACCGGAATGTCCTGCATCCTGAAATTTCCGTTCACATCTGCCACCGCTGCTGAGACTTTAGCAGAATCTTTCAGCAGGATGAGGTTTACTCCCGGAAGTTCGGCCTTGGCTTCTTTGTCGATTATTTTTCCGCGGATAGTTTGTGTCAGCTCCTGGGAAAAAAGGAAAGAAGAAAGAAAAATTAAAACAAACGATAAGACTATTCTCATGCGGCAAACTTAAAAAATTATTCTGCTATCAGTTTTCCCTTTCCGATTGTTTTCTCCCCATCACGGACTTCGTAGAAGTACATCCCTTGTGATAGATCATCCCTCTGAATGGAAAATGGAGAATTGATAATTGATAGTTTTTTCACTTTTCGTCCATAAACATCGTAAATGATAAATTCTCCATTATCCATTTTCAATTGTCCAATGATGCTAATAGTTGCGCTTTCACTAAATGGATTGGGAAAAATTACAACATCATTTAAATTATTCTGCTCTTCAATTCCCGTTGTTGAAACACAAGTCCATGTTGCCGCAAAGCCCGCGTTATTCACGAAAGGATCGGATTTGAAACGCACGCTCATCTTTCCGCTGTTGGCGGTAACGGTTCCCGGAGAAGCGGTTCCGGTATAAATCCCCATGAGCGTTGAATTAGGCAGTCCGTCATAGATCCACAGCGAATCAAAATTGGTTTCCAGATCAAAATTTGAAAAGTTGATGGTCACTGAAGTTGCATTTGCCGGCTGAATTATATCTGTCCAATCTTCGTTTCCGGAATATGGATTGGAGGCTCCTCCTGTATCGTAAAATGATCCGCTGCACGAAGTATCCATATAAACACAGTTGGGAGTTGTAAATGGCGCTCCTGCAGTATGCGAAGTTCCATCCCATATTCTCCAATAATAAACAGTGCTTGGCTGAAAGGCAAGAAATTTAGTGGGATCGGTGTAAAGCGCAAAACTTCCCGGGCAACCCACCGTAGTTTGATTCGAAACTGATTTGTTCCAGAAGTACGAATAGTTCGGGTCATCCGAAACATCCAGCATCCAGTTGGCCCCGCTGTTCTGCCAGTTCAGGGTGACTCCCAAACTCGGGCAGCCCAGTCCGGTCACCGCCAGATTTGCAGGGGTAATGGTTGTGGCGTTGCTTGTCCACGAGGCATTCCATCCGGCTGCGTTCGTAATACAATCCGATCGGAATTCCAAAGTCATGGAACCGCTGTTGGCAACCAATGTTCCAGGATTTGTTGTGCCGGTAAAATACCCTATGAGCGGAGCCCATACATCGGTTCCGTCATACACGTACAAATAATCCCAGGTGTTTTCTGTATCGAAACTGTTGAAGCTGAGCGTAACGGAGGTTGCTCCTGAAGGACTGATCGTCCACACCGTTCTTTCGTTGTCACTGTAATTTCCTCCGGCTCCACCGGAGTCATAAAAATTTCCCGTGGTAGATGCCAAAACAGTCGCTGCCGGTTGTGTATTTATTTTTTTGTAAAAGTAATCCCAGTTCCAGTTGGGCCCCGGATCGGTATGTGTTTGGTTCGGATAATGCTGATGCCCTTTTACTTTTACACAGGTGCCGGGAATGGCTGATTGACTATAATAAGTGGTAGAAAGCCAGGGCCAAAAACCGGTGCGCAGAGGATCAATTGAATGTCCTGCGCAAATATCTGCAACCAGTGTTGCTGAAGCATTTAACATGGTTGGTCCGTACCAGCCGGTTTGATTTGCGTAGCCTTCATGCTCGATTCCAACTGTGTAATCATTTTCGCTTCCCACATGCCAGGCTCGGTTCGCTTCCAATACCATTTGTGTAATTGCCCCGGTACTTGATTGCACCACATAATGCGCAGAGACCTGCGAGGAAGTATTCTGAAACCAGGAGATAGCTCCCGCATAACTTCCTTCAATATCGTGAATGGTCACTGCGGTGATCGCTGAAGAGCGTGAGTTATAATTAGGAGATGCGACCCAGGCGGCAGAAGGATAATCCGGAGAAAGAACAGCCGGAAGATTTCCCTTTTTAAAATTGTTTCCTTGTTTGTCAGAAACTCGGCTTGATGACGCTGTGACAAAAGGCGCACTGAGCACTTTCAGATTCTCTTCTCCGAAAATTTTTACAAGATCGATATTGTATACAGGAAATTTATATTTCTTCGAGTATTTTGAACTATTCAAAAATCTCATTACTGAATATACATGCACGTTCATGGCATAATTATTTGTGAGGGAGCCGTCATCCGGAAGTTCACTCATGAAAATAATTACAGAGGCCTGATTTTCCACCCGGGAATCGATCGATAATTTTTTTTGCGCAGCTTCATAAGCAGAAGCAAACGCGAGAATATTTTTTTCAGGGCTTAAAATTATTTCTTCGACAGAGATCCCCGAAAGATCAGATATGAGTGTTAAATTATTTCGAAAATACTTTTTTCCGTCTGCGACCAATCCCATCACTCCATAATATTTTGGAAGACCCACGCAGCTACCTTCTTCTCCGGCTTCATGCGTAATGTGATGGAAATGTGAGTTGGTATAGGCTATTGCTTCCAAAACTCCTGGAGGAATACCCGGATGCAGCTGATATGCCTTCGCAAAAATGGATGCAAAATTATTTTCCGGAAGTTCGTTGGCCGGTACGGGAGCCTGTCCGGCATTTGCAAAAATGAACGAAAGAGAGAAAACTAAAGTGAAGACAAATTTTTGCATACGTATTTGTTTTGATTGGTATGAAGCAAAAGTAACAAGTATCGCCTTAAAAACAAGGAATTATTTGCCTTTTAGCACGGGTTATTGTGGTTTTTTCAATCCTAACAATGCACTGTCGAAAATCATAAACTATTCCTTCTGTTTCTGTAACAATAAGTGGTATATTTCCGTACAATTTGCATCCTTGAAAGACCCTTTCCCCATGTTGATAAAAACAAATTCTGTTTCTCATGAAGTATAAATCTTTAACAGGTAGGCTGTTGGCCATTAGCTATTGGCTATTTGTGTCCAACTCGGTATTCTCTCAATCCACAGTGATCATCGGCACAGGAACAAATTTCAATTTCAACAGTGCCTACCCTGCCCCGTATGGGAATTATTATTTTGGCGCAAAACATCAGATGCTTGTGCGTGCTTCTGAAATGACCGCAGCAGGCATGGCTGCCGGAAATATTTCAGCTCTTGCATTCCAGGTAAACATTCCGGAAGGGACCGCGCTCACCGGATTTACCATCGGCATGAAAACCACTGCGGTTACCGCCATGGGCCCTAGTTTTGACATGTCGGGGATGACCACCGTTTACGGTCCGCAGAACTATACCGATGTTACCGGATGGAACACCCATACATTCACGACTCCGTTTGCATGGGATGGGATTTCAAATGTGCTGATAGAAACCTGTTTTAATAATACGGCTTGGTCAAATAACGCTCAAATGTATTATACCACTACATCATTCAGCAGCGTGGCTTATTACCGCCAGGATCTGAATAATGTATGCGCCCAGGCAAATGGAATCGTTTCTTCGGATCGCCCGAATATAAAATTCACCTATACGCCAAACGGGCCGCCCACTGCACAATTCACTGCGAACCCGACACAAAGTTGTTCAGGGCTTGTTGCATTTACTGATCAATCGTTTTATGGCATCACGGCATGGCTCTGGAATTTTGGGGATGGCGCAACTTCCGTTGTAAAAAACCCAACACATACCTACACCGCAAGCGGAACGTATTCTGTTTCTCTCAAGGCAACAAACGCGAATGGTAATAACACGCTTGCAAAATCAAATTATATCCATGTCACGCTCGGCTCGGGGCCTATTCCGGCTGCCTGTACTCCTACCACAACGGCTTATTGCTGCGGCTTCGGCATCACCAATTTTAAGTTCGATAAAATAAATAATACAACTGCCGATGCCAGCGAAGGATATCAGGATTTTTCCTGCGGACTGGACACCGTAACCACCGGAGTGCCTTACAATATTTCTGTTTCAACATTAACTCCTGCCTCGCATAATGTGCGTGTGTGGATCGACCTGAACAATGACGGAACATTTAACCCTACCGGAGAATTGGTCTTCTCGGCCGATACTTCTTATCTTGCCACAGGAACTGTTACTATTCCCGGTACTGCAATACTAAGTACGCCATTACGGCTCCGCGTTTCGGCAGATCACGGGTTGCTGCCCGCGCCAACACCTTGCTCCAACCCGCAATTCGGACAGGCTGAAGATTATGGCATTTATGTGAAGCCGAATACAAATCCTCCCGTGTCAAAATTTACTGTGGATGATACTTTGTCTTGTTCCGGAACCGTTCAGTTCAGCGATCAGTCACAAAATGTTCCTATCCAATGGCTGTGGAACTTTGGGGACGGAGCAACATCAAATTCTCAAAGTCCTTTGCATACATATTCCGCCAGCGGAACGTATTCTGTTTCCCTGAAGGCCACGAACGGGAACGGGAACAACACGCTTGTAAAAACAAATTATATACATGTAACACTCGGAAGCACTCCGATCGCTGCGGCCTGCACGCCTTCTACGTTTTCATATTGCTGCGGCTATGGAATTTACAAAGTGCAGCTGGGCGCGATCAACAGATCCTCCTTGAATGGTGTGGAGGGCTACAAAGATTTTTCCTGCACCGATAAAGCAAGCCTTACCGAAGGAACAGCCTATCCTATTTCTATTCAGACAAACCCATCGAATGCACAGGACACTAAAGTGTGGATCGATCTCAACAACGATGGAGTTTTTACGCAGGCCAATGAATTGGTTTTCTCTTCGCTCAACACGATCAATCCATCGGGCAGTATTACCATTCCCAAAAGTGTTGCGATGCTGAATACTATTCTGCGTATGCGAGTTTCTTCTGATGGCGCGGGAAATAATCCCAACTCTTGCTCTTCTCTTTTACAAGGCCAGGCCGAAGATTATGGAATAACCGTGCTGCAGTTTGTTGGAACGAACGAAGCTCAAGGTTCAATGTTTAATGTTCAATGTTATCCGAATCCGTTTACTTCATCGGCTGTTCTGGCTGTTTATCCCCCTCTCGAGGGGGCGGGGGGAGGGGCTGTTATTCCCCCTTTGAATGGGGGCGCACACGCAGTGGCGGGGGATGTTGTATTTACTCTCTACGACATCTACTGCCGCTTAGTTAAAGAACAAAAAATTACAAGCAACGAGACCATCATAAATCGAAACGGTCTGACAAACGGAATTTACATCTACAAAATAGGAAACGGGAACCAAACATTGGCAACGGGGAAGTTGATAATTGAATAGCTCATTATCGTTACATTTGAAATAAGATCACCGATGAGTAACATGAAATTATTTGAAGGCAAAAAAGTTCGTTCACAATGGAATGAACAGGAAAAGAAATGGTATTTTTCTATCGTAGATGTAATTGCTGTTCTAACAGAAAGCCCCAATCCAAGGAAATATTGGAGTGTGCTAAAAACCCGCCTTAAGCAGGAAGGCAGTCAGTTGGCTACAAATTGTAGTCAACTGAAAATGCAATCGGCAGATGGCAAATCTTATCTGACAGATGTTGCAGATACAGGTCAACTTTTACGATTAGTTCAGTCCGTTCCCTCCCCAAAAGCAGAACCATTCAAGCTGTGGTTGGCTCAGGTTGGCTCCGAACGGCTTGATGAAATTGAAAACCCCGAATTAGCATCGCAAAGAATAAGAGATATTTATAAAGCCAAAGGCTACAGCGATGAATGGATCGAAAAACGGATGCGGGGAATTGCCGTGAGGGACGAACTTACGGACGAATGGCAAAAAAGAGGAGTGAAAAAAGGAACGGAATATTCCATTTTGACGGCTGAGATCAGCAAAGCCACATTCGGAATTATTCCAAGCAATTACAAAAAGCTAAAAGGGCTTACAAAACCAACGGATAATCTCCGCGATCACATGACCGATCTGGAATTGATATTTACCATGCTTGGCGAAGCCTCCACCACAGAAATCGCGAGGAATAAAAACGCGCAGGGATTTATTGAAAACCGAAAAGCGGCAATAACCGGAGGCAGGGTTGCAGGCAAAGCCAGGCAAGACCTGGAAAAAAAATCGGGCAAGAAAATTGTATCAAAAGAAAACTTTAAACAACTGTCCGAAAAAGAAAAACGGAGAGAACTTAAATCATGAATGATTTTAACGCTCAGAAATAGTGGCAGCGGCATTTATATTTACAAAATCATGAACCAAAATGAAACCATCGCAACCGGAAAACTTGTAATAGAATAAAATGAGAAAAATATTTTTCATATTTATTATCTTTATTGCAAGTGCTTTTGTGATGCTGAGCGAAAGCGAAGCACTTGCCCAAGGTGTTTGGACTCAAAAAGCAAATTTTCCTGGAGGTGGAAGATTATCTTCAGTTGGATTTACTATCGGTAGCAAAGGATATGTTGGTTTGGGTAGCGCAGGTTCAATCGGAAATTATAGAGACTTTTGGGAATATGATCCTGCAACTGATATTTGGACACAAAAAGCAAATTTCCCGGACACGGCTCGATGGTCTGCTGTAGGTTTTTCAATAAATAATTTAGGATATGTAGGAACTGGCAATGTACAAGGTATGGGCACTACATCTAACTTTTGGGAATACAATCCTGTAACTAACGGATGGGCTCAAAAAAATAATTTTGGTGCTGGTAAGCGAGAAGAGGCCGTAAGTTTTACGATTGGCAATAATGCTTATGTAAGTACAGGATATAATTTCGGACCCGAAAAAGATCTTTGGGAATACAATCCGGTAATGGATGTTTGGACACAAAAGGCTGATTTATCGGGAAACGCACGAGAATACGCTGTTGGTTTTTCTATAGGTAGTAAGGGATATGTTGGAACTGGTTTAGCATCAGGTATAGGCTATTCGAATGATTTTTGGGAATACGATACAACTAATAACACTTGGACACAAAAAGCAAATTTTCTAGGCACGCCAAGATATTATGCAACAGGATTTTCTATTGGAATGAAGGGATATATTGGAATGGGCTACGATGGCGTTTATTCAGCTTTAAATGATTTTTGGGAATATAATTCCTTAACAGATATGTGGGTTCAATTATCTCCACCGCCTACAGTTAAGGTGAGATGGTTAGCAGTTGGATTTTCCATAAATAATAAAGGATATATAGGGTTAGGGGGCGGGGCAACTCAGGGCTCTTACCCTACTGATTTCTGGGAATTCGATCCAAATGGAAACGGGGTAAATGAAATAGAAAATAAAATTTCAGTTTCTGTTTTTCCCAATCCTTCATCAGGTGTTATTAATCTAAAATCCGATAAAGAAATTTTTTCCATTGAAATTTTAAATGTTCTGGGAGAAAAGGTTTATGCTGAACTTGTTTCAGCATCTCACACTTCTAACAATCCGCATTTAACAACTTATAAAGTCGACTTAGGAAAACAACCAAAAGGCATCTACTTTTACAGAGTTGCGGTTTCTCCTGCTGGCCAGGTCGCTACAGGAAAAATTATTATTGAGTAAATGATTCGAACAATACGAAATAGATGCTTCGACAAGCTCAGCATGACAGCCGTT
>JAHEYK010000047.1 GCA_023251625.1 Bacteroidota bacterium | reverse complement strand
TTTTTTTCATGTCCTGCGTGAGCAGGATCTCCTCGGCCTGAAAGGCTTTATAAAGGCGATCTACCTCGGTAAGGCGTGTTTCGATCTCCTTTTGCCATTGAAGGGATATCTGGTCCAACTGCTCCTGGGCGCTTTTGTATTCCGGCACATTCGATAAAATATAATCCAGGTCTACATAGGCAACTTTTTGTGCAATGGCCTCACCCCCGGCTCCTCTCCAAAAAAGAGGGGAGAAGAATGTTATGAGTGTTAATGTGATAGTTAAAGTGAAAATTACTTTTTTCATAGTAGTTGTTTTTTGAATATAACTAGGTTCTAAAACAGATATTGTGCCAAATAAACGCAAAGGTATAAAGGTATAGGGTATAAAGTATAATGGAACAACTTTTTTATAACTCTCCCAGATTGGCTCCGATGGTAAAGTGGAACTGAGAGGTTTGCATGCCGGGGCGGAACGGGATATCATCAAACCTCCAGCCATAATCAAAGCCAAGCTGGCCGAACATAGGCAAGAAGAACCGGACGCCCACACCGGCAGAACGTTTCACATCAAAGGGTTTGAAATCACTTATGTTTTCCCAGGAATTTCCGGCTTCGGCAAAGGCAAGAACAAAGACGGTAGCACTTGGATTGAGGGATATAGGATAGCGTACCTCTGAAGTGTATTTTACAATAGAGGCACCTCCCGGATTGTTTTGTGGTCTCTGGTAATTGAAAACCTGTCCGTCATCGTATCCTCTAAGTGCAATGATCTCGCGGCCATCCAGCGGGTTATATCCTGTAAGCCCGCTTCCTCCTAAATAAAAGCGTTGGAATGGCGTGAGCCCGAGGGATTTGTTGTAATAACCCAGCCACCCATATCCCAATTTTGTATAAAGCACCAGTTTGCCGGCAAGACGTGTGTACCAGGCTGATGTGAATTTTATTTTATAGTATTCAAGCAGCCTGTATTTTTCCTGGGACGACATCAGGGAATAATCAGCGTTGCTTTTTCCTGTCAGGAATGACCAGGGAGGGGTGGCCTGTGCTGACAAAGAAAGATGCGAACCGCTTTTAGGATATATAAAATCATCAACAGAATTGCGCGACAAAATATATTTCATGTTAAAATCATTGGCGAACCCGTTAGTGAAGGAGAAAACACTTTGGTAGTTATGCAATGTGTAGTATTGATAGTTGAGCTCGTATTGTGCGATGAAAAAGTCATCGGGGAATTTTTTTCTGCGCCCAAGACCTACTGACAATCCCCATATCCTCAATTCTCCAAACAACGGGTCTTCACTTGTTCTGCCGTTGGTGATCCGGTTCACATAGGGAGTGATGCTGAATGAATTTGGTTTTTTGCCTCCCAGCCAAGGTTCGGTAAAGGACATATTGAGCGATTGGTAATACAATCCATTTGATTGCGCTCGAACGCTGAACCGCTGTCCGTCTCCTGCAGGCAGTGGCTGCCACGCACCCTTCTTGAAAAAGTTCCTTGCAGAAAAATTATTGAACGATACGCCCAGAGAACCTACCACCCTGTTCTGGCCAAAGCCTCCCGAGAGTTCAAGCTGGTCGGATGATTTTTCCTCCACCTGGTATTCGATATCCACAGTCCCGTTTTCAGGATGTGGAACAGGATTGACGCCCAAATGCTCCGTGTTGAAATATCCAAGCACCGAAAGTTCGCGTTGAGAGCGTATGATATCGCTCCTACGGAAAAGCTGGCCGGGACGGGTACGTATCTCGCGCATGATCACATGGTCATTCGTTTTGGTATTGCCCTTCACAGTTACCTTATTGATAGTAGCCTGCTTTCCTTCGTAAATGCGGATCTCCATGTCAATGGAATCTCCTTCTACCAAAACTTCTGCCGGGGATACCTGGAAAAACAGATATCCGTCATCCATATATAATGAGCTTATATCCGTTCCGTTCGGATTGCCCATCAGGCGTGATTCTAATTTTGCCTGATCGAATACTTCTCCTCTTTTAATGCCAAGCGTTTTATCCAGCTCTTTGGAGCTATATTTTGAATTACCCACCCAAGTGATCTTTCTGAAATAATATTTTTTTCCTTCGTTCACATAAATATCTATGCCAATGAACCGGTCTTTGATCTTGTAGATGCTGTCTTTTACGATCTTGGCATCGCGGTATCCTTTTGATAAATATTTTTCAATGACTTTCTTTTTGTCTTCTTCGTATTTGGATTCGAGCAGGGTGTGCGTATTGAAAATAGCATGCCACCTTTTGCGCCTGGTGTCTTTCATGGCACGCCTTAACTTTCCGCTTTTTAAATTGGCGTTTCCATGAAAATTAACTTCACGAATACGAATTTTGGGGCCTTTGTGAGCATCTATATACAAGATAACGCTGTTAACGAGAGCGCTGTCTTTTTGCTGTGTGACTGTAACCGTTGCATTCTTATAGCCTTTGTCAATTAAATGTTCCAGCGTGGCATTTTTGGTGGTAACAATCAGGTTTTCTGTTACGACTTTTCCTCTGTTGAGCCCTAATTTGTCTTTAAGGTCATCGACCTCTCCTTTCTTGAGTCCTTTGAAAGAGAATTTTGAAAGGCGGGGCCGCTCTTTTACCTGGATCTCCAGGAAAATATTTTTTCCCTGGATCTGGGTTGCAACGATCTGCACATCTTCAAAAAATCCTTCTTTCCAGATATTTTTAATAGCAGTTGCTATGTTATCGCCGGGTACTTTGATCTTATCGCCCACATATAATCCGGCAATAGAAAGCAGCACGCTGTTGTCGAGCGAACCGGCACCGCTGATCGTGACACCGCCGATTTCATATTCGGCAGGTTTGGAAGAAATCGTGTCGGAAGAAATTATCTGTTGTGCAAAAGAAGCAATAGGCAATAGGCAGTATGCAATAGGTAAAAGCAAATATTGTTTTAAAAATCTCATCTTGTATTTAAACTAATGCGTAACGGTACGTTTTTTTATTTATTGTCTATTGCTTGCTGATATCTGTTCGCTGGTCTTTCCGAACCTTCTTTCCCGGTTCTGGTAATCAAGTATCGCTTCGTAAAACTCTTCTTTGTGAAAATCGGGCCAGAGTTTTTCTGTGAAGTAAAGTTCGGCATAGGCAATTTGCCAAAGCAGGAAATTACTGATGCGCTGCTCTCCGCTGGTGCGTATTAATAGTTCGGGGTCGGGCATGCCATGAGTGCAAAGAGCGGATGAGAAAATCTTCTCATCAATATCATTCACAGCAACCTCGTTCTTTTTTGCCCTTTCGGCGATCTTTTTCACCGCGTCAATTATTTCCCATTTGGAGCTGTAGCTCAGGGCCAGCACGAGCGTCATGCGGTCGTTTTTGGAGGTTTGCCCGATTGCATCCATCAGTTCCTTGTAACAATTTCCGGGTAAAGATCTCAAATTGCCGATCGCATTGAGCCGGATCTTGTTTTTGTTGAGTGTTGGAACTTCTTTGTGAATGGTGCCGACCAGCAGTTCCATCAATGCATCTACTTCAGCTTTTGGGCGGTTCCAGTTTTCGGTTGAGAAGGCATAAAGGGTCAGGTATTTTATCCCTAGTTCCGCAGCAGCTTCTGTCACATCACGAACTGAAGCAACTCCATTCTGATGTCCGAAAATCCGGTGCTCCCCTTTTTGTTTTGCCCAACGCCCGTTACCATCCATAATGATGGCAATATGAACCGGCAGTTTTGACTTATCTATATCTGAAATGGATGCCATTCGAAAGCGGCAAAAGTAATGTAATTTGCCTGCCCGACTCCCTAAAAAATGTTAACTGAAGCAGGCGGGCCTGCCCACACCTTTAAAAAACGTTAATAGATGACGGGCGTACACGCGGGCAAGAGGAGCCGATAAGCCTATTAGTTGTTTATATTTTTTTTAACAGTTTGGCTCCGTATTTTTTTATCTTTGTTATTCAATAGACCACTATCATGCTCAAAAAAATAATCCCCGTCCTTTTTTTCTTTGCAGTTCTTCTTTTTTCTGCGTTGGAAAGTAAAGCAGGTGGCCCTCCGGGCCCTCCTATGGGCCCCCCTCCATGCTGGCCTCCCCCTTGTTCAATTCCCATTGACGGAGGGATCAGTTTATTGATCGCTGCAGGTGTCGCACTTGGTGGCAAAAAGTTTTATGATTTCCGAAAGAAGTAAAAGCGTAGGGCAGTTCCTCTTTATTATTTCATGAAGAAACTATTTAATGAGCCGATGGTAAAATTCCTTGCTGTCGGGTTAACTCTTTATGTCATCTGGTTCGCCTTATACGAATGGTGGATCCATCCGATGAACTGGGTTGACCGGGTCGTGATCGATAATACGCTTGACATTAGTTCTAAAATTTTAATGTGGATGGGATATGTTACTGAATCGAACGGGGCCCGGATGATTCGTATACAAGGCACACCCGGGCTGTTTATGGGCGACGGCTGTAATGGAATTTCACTTTTTGCCCTCTTCAGTATTTTCATTATTGCATTCCCGGGTAAAATAATCCCGAAGATCATTTTTATCCCGGCTGGAATACTTCTGATCCATTGCATGAATATACTGCGGGTAGTATTGCTTGCTATTATTGAAACCCGTTCGTACGCATTGACCGAATTCAATCATACCTATACGTTCACAATTGTTATTTACGCATTCATATTTTTATTATGGCTGTTCTGGATAAATAAATACTCTGCTATAAGGAAAGCTCCCTCCTCTTGAAAATGAAGAAAAATATTCTGATAGCAGTCCTTATCATTCTGATGATAGGCCTTGGTTTTGTGCGTGATCATGTTTTCGTTTCGCTCAATCATTTGATTGAAACAGGGAATGATCCGCGTGGTAGACTATCTATGCTCAAATGGATGCTTACATTCGCTTTTAGTTTTTTTTATTTTGTAAACACTTCTGCTCTTCTTTTCGCCCTATTCCCGTCAAAAAAGTATGTCCTCGTCACGGTTTACACGTATGTTTTTTTGTTTGCGATTTCTTTTTTAGCAGTAGTATCCGGTTATTTGCTGACCTCCTTCAAAAATGCCTATCCGTTTGCAAGAATGGTAATGGGGGTTGCCCAGTCGCCTGTTATAGTCATGTTACTAGTGCCGGCCGGTTGGATGGGGGAGGCCTTAAAGAAGGACCTGCCTGATAAATAATATGTAAAAAGGGCGTACACCTTGCTTAAAACAGTCTAAATTTCTATTTCCCTTTCTCAAAGAAACGCTTATCTTTATACCCTTAAAATAAGGCAGATAAGGGCTTCATCGCCCTATGTAAGATTTTTGGAAAACAAATAGTAACCTTAATGGATCTTTTGGCGTAACACGATAACAAAACACCGGCTCAAAAATAATTTAACGATGAGACTAAAAGTTTTACTTCCATTTTTAATAAGTGGTTTTTTTACCGCAGATATTTTCGCACAGGCAACTGTTTCAAGCGTTGGTGGCGGAGGTCTTTGGAGCAATCCGGCAACATGGGACCTGGGTGTTCCTGCCCCGGGTGATAATGTGATCATTTCGGCAGGAGATGTGGTGAATGCAGATGCAGGCGCTACTCCGATCTCTACAGGTTTTATGGAAATATACGGAACGTTGATAGTGGATAACGGAGTAACGCTTACAGTAACCGGTAGTACACAAGCAAATGTATTCGGTCAGGATTTTACCATTGACGGTGTTTCTCCGGGAATAGTTACAAACAATGGAACATTTGTATTGGATCAGGGAGCCGCAGGGAACAATCCTGTGTACGAGAATGCAGCGGGTGCATCGTTCACCAACAACAGTGTTTTTACGATAGACAATGATGCCGATTTTCTGGGGAACGGAACTTTTGTGAATGCCGGAACAATGAATATAACGAGCAGCACCGGGGCTACTACTTTTGAAAATTATGTGAACACCAATAATACCGGTGGAACCATCAACGTTAACAGCGCAAGTACTTTTTTAAATGGAACAGGAGGTTCTTTCGGATTAGGTAATGGAACCATTTTGATGAATGCGGGGTCGTTCTATCAACATTCTCAAAATGGAGGAACCATTCCGACCGCCACATGGAACAGCACTTCTACTTGTACCATCACAGGAATTACAAATACAGCACTCGCCGGTGGACTTGCTCAAAGTTTTGGCAATTTTGTTTGGAACTGTACCTCTCAATCCGCAACAATAAACCTGGCAGGTCTTTTAACAACAGTAAATGGCAGTTTGACCATAAGTGACATAGGAGCCAGCAAGATATTGCAGCTTGCGGTTGGTACGAACCCTACAATAAATATTGGAGGTGATTTTGTAATGAGTTCGAATTCTGGCGATATCCTTCAGTTTGCATCAACAGGCTCTCCGGTAATTAATGTTACAGGTAATTTCACCTTATCCGGCGGAAAAATATTGATGTGTTCTACAGGGTCTCCGGTCTTAAATGTTACCGGAAATTTCACCCATTCCTCCAGCACTTCTTCCAACACATTTATTATGACCAACGGCGCAGCAGGCGCTCCGGTCATTAATATTACTGGTAATTTTTCTTTGTCAGGTAATTCATCGGGAGCATTAACGATGAGTGCAAGTTCAGGCATTGGAACGATCAACCTAACCGGGAATTTTTCTTACACCGCTGGCTCGGCATCCCGTATCACCGAATCATCTTCCGGAAAGGGAGTGTTCGTTTTTAATAAAGCCGGGACGCAAACATTCAGCAGCAGCGTAACAGTCCCTTTTGGCAACCAAATAGAAACTACAGTGAATGTGGGGTCTACCCTGGATGTGTCTGCAAGCACAGCCAATCTTGTACTTTCATCAGGCACTCCGCAGCAGCTTACCATTAATGGTACTTTGTTGATGGGAGGAAAAACACTTATCGTAAGCAGCGCCACTACATTCACACTTGCATCCGGGGCAACACTTAATACCACTAATGCAAGCGGAGTTAACGCGACCATTATAGCAGGTGCTCCTCCGGGAACCAGAACATTTAACAATGGAGCGAATTATATATTAGGAGGCGCTTCAACGTCTACAGGTTTTTCAGGTATCAATGGTTCTAATACTATGAATAATTTGACCACAACAGCAAGCGCAACACTTGATGCAGCGATTGTGGTGAACGGTACTTTTCTTAATTCTGCCGGCACTTTTAGTACTGCTAATAATGGCATTACCGGTGCGATATTAACTAATAACGGAACCATAACAGCAGGGTCAAGCGCCATTAGTACAACAGGTGCTTTTACAAACGCAGGTACTTTTACAGCAAATACCAGTACAGTAAGTATTGGAGGCAATTATGTGAATAATGGAACATTTACATCGGGTACCGGAACAGTTAATTTTACCGGGGGTGCTGCTCAAACAATAGGTGGATCAAATGTGACCACCTTTTATAACCTGGGGCAAACCAATGCTGCAGGGGTGGCTTTAGCGAAGGATGCAAATTTGGTGGGCGTACTTACCATCAATTCAGGAACATTCACCTCTACTGGATTTAATTTTACCCTTCAGTCTGATGCAACTCCGCAAACAGCAAGCATTGCGGCAATTCCCGGAGGAGCGAATTTCAGTGGCAACATTATCATGCAGCGATATACGGGTGCCGGTGCGGTTCCAACGGACTGGAGATTTTTTTCATCTGCTGTAACAGGCGGTACGATTGCTGATTGGGCGGATGATTTTGCTACCAGTGGATTTACAGGGGCTACCTGTGATCCTACTATGTGTGCAAGTCCGGGATGCGGTTCTACCTGTAACTATCCATCTATTTATTGGTATGATGAATCCGCCGCAGGTGACCTGGATCAGGGATATGTTGCCGTATCAGATATTAACGAAGCTCTTATTGACGGAGCAGGTTATTGGGTTTATCTGGGCCCCAACCCGGTGACGTTTGAAGTGACAGGAGTTCCTAATAAATTTACCATACCCCTTGCTGTTAGCTACAACACAAACAACGGTGTTGCTGATGACGGCTGGTGCATGGTTGCCAATCCATATCCTTGTACGATCGATTGGAACAGTGGAAGCTGGGTCAAATCCGCCAGCATGGACGATGCAGTTTATATTTACAATGCTACTACAGGATCCTATTCCAGTTTTGTTTCTCAGGCTTCCACGAATGGTGGTTCACAATACATTGCATCTCAGCAGGCGTTTTGGGTAAAAGCAAATACAGATGTACCGGCACCCGACCTTCAAGCTGTGGAAGCTGTAAAATCTCCCCTGCAGAACCCCACTTTTTTTAGAACGGCAAATTCTCCAAACACCAGTCATTATCCAATGGCTTACCGAGACGGCAATATCCCTTTTAATACGAATAATATTGTTAACAGCATACGTCTTACTGCTACCGGAAACGGCTATGACGATGAAACATACATCCTGTTCAAGCAAAACGCCACGGCTAATTTTGATGGTAAGTATGATGCATGGAAATTGCTGAATCCAAATACCAGTGTTCCGAACTTTTCTTCTGTCATCCCGGGTAACCTGGATCTGGCTATCAACAGCCTGCCTGAACTCACTGCAGATGTAACTATTCCCATTCGTCTTACAGTGCCTGTTACAGGTAATTACAAGATATCACGCGATAGTATTTTGATGCTGCCAACGAGCTCCTGCGTTATACTGGAAGATCTCTTAACCACTACCCTGGTTGATCTGCGAACTACGGTTACCTATACGTTCGCCATTTCAAGTGCGACCACAGCTCCGCGTTTCATCCTGCATGTGTACGCGCCTATGACAAAAAAAGCAGTTGATGCTACTTGCTCTTCATCCAGCAACGGCATGGCCATTGCAAAAGGAATAGGAGCAGGCCCGTGGAACTATGTTTGGAAAAATTCATTGGGTACCACAGTGCAGACAACGAATAATTCTTCTACTGCCGATACACTTTTTAATTGTGCATCCGGTACCTATTCTGTTACTGCTAACGGTGCCTATTGCGGAACAGTTACCGATACTGTTATTGTAAACGCACCTGCTGTACTTGCAAATTCATCTTCTCAGACAGATGTTTCCTGCTTTAATGGCAGCAACGGTACTGCAACACTTACAACAGTGGGCGGATCACCTTCGTACTCTTATCTCTGGGTTAACAGCCAAACTACAGCCACTGCAACCGGTTTAGCTTTTGGAAGTTATTCTGTAACAACTACGGATTCCAAAGGATGCACTGCAACTGCCACTGTTACTATCACACAGCCAGCTTTGCTTACCAATACTGTTTCTCCTGCTAACGTTTCTTGTTATGGATTAACGAATGGCTCTGCCATAATTACATCATCAGGTGGAACTCCTCCATATTCCTATGTGTGGGATAATTTGCAAACTACAACAGTCATTACCAATCTGTCGTTTGGAAATTATACAGTTACAGCTACAGATGCTCACGGATGCACAAAAACAAATACGGTTTCGGTTTCTCAGCCCCCTATGCTCACGGCCGGGTTCACTCCAAGCGTAGATACTGTTGACATTGCACTGGGTTCCAGTGTTACATTTGCCAATAGTTCTTCGGGAGCTGCCACCTATCAGTGGACATTTGGAGATACATCAGGAGTAAATACTTCTGTAAGCCCTGCGCATACGTATACATTCACAGGCACCTACACGGTAACACTCATTGCTGCAGATGCTCCCTGCTCCGATACGATCTATACGACTATCGTAGTGGTTAATTCCAATCCTTTGGGCCTGAATAATAACCAATCTTCTTCTGCGGTGAATGTTGTTTACGATAACGGAGATGTGTTCCTTCAATTCTCGCTCGATAAAAAGACCCAGCTTAATATCCGGGTTTATAATATGTTGGGAGAGGTGTTGTCTTCGCAAAATAATCTGTATGTGAAGAACGAAAGGATCAAACTTGCCCTTCCGAATGTTTCTGCCGGAATGTATATTGCTGTTTCTGAGATGAATAATACGGCAGTGTCTAAGAAAATAATTATTCCTATTCGTTAAGTTGACAAAATAGCTGCACAGTCGTTTAAGAGGTGCAGCTATTTTTTCCTTTTTATTCTATTTCCCCTCCATTTTAAGCTGAGAAAGTTAATAACTCATTTTATCATTTAGGTTGAAATAAGGATTTAATACCTGATATTTACAGGCGGGCGTTTTTTTTGCTTTTATTTATCGATGATTTTTGAGTATTGGTCGAAAACCCATTATTTGAATTGCATTATAATTTGGAATCATCCTATCTTTGTTATGCGGGTAGTATTATATCTAATTAATGATTATGTCATGCAAATGTTTTGTATTTGTAGTTTTATTATTTTGTAGTATCTCGATCTCTTTTGCGACCAACCGTGTGAGTGCCGGTGTAGGTCCGGCGAATTGGACTGCTGCAGCGTCATGGTCTCCTGCCGGAGTGCCGGCAGCCGGCGATAATATCACTATTCTTTCGGGTCATACAATCACCATGAGCGGAAATTCCGGTTCTTGTACAGATCTCACCATTAACGGAATAGCCACATGGTCAGCAGTGCGCACGACAAACGTTAGCGGCAATTTAATTATCAATAATGGTGGATGTATTACAGGCACCGTTACAGGTGTGTTGAACGTAACAGGTACTTTTAACGTGCCGTCCGGAGCGTCAGTTGCCATTGGAAGGTGCAGCATTACGGTTACAGCTGGTACCACAGTTGATGGAATACTTGATTTCAACAGTGCAACAGGAGTTAAAACTTTTGGCAACGCTACAATCAGCAGTACGGGAACCTGGACTAGCTCAAGTAATTCTGCTTTTATAATTACGGGCAGTTTGACAAACAGCGGAACATTTACTAGTCCTGGAACCGGCACTTACACATTTTCCGGAGCGGCCAAATCATTTTCCGGAACTGCAGCAATTACTATAGGTACAGCATCCGTCACCGGAACTTATACGAATAGTAATACAGCAAGTTTGTCGGTGACAGGTGTTTTGTCAGGAGCGGGTGGATTGACACAGGGCGCAAATTCTACCTTGAAATTGGGAGCTACTCCGTCAATAACTACATTGACAGCTACGGCAAATCCAAATTTGGTTATCTATAACGGGGCGGCAGCACAAACAATGAAGGCTACCACCTATCATAATCTTGAAGTGGCAACCGCTTCTGGCACTGTAACCGCAACATTCGGAGGCAACACAACAGTAAATAATAATTTTACAATTACCAGTGGAACGGCAGCCATAGGTGCGGTTACATCTCTGATCTCGGGTATCACAAGTATTACGGGTACATTAAGTGTTTCAAGCACGACCGGGTCAAAAACATATAATAACATTGTGATAAATTCAGGAGGAACCTGGACAAGTTCTGTTTCCGAAACCAATACGATCAATGGTAACCTGACCATGTCCGGTGGCTCTATTACCGGAACGGGAACGGGCATCTATAATGTTGCCGGTACTTTCAATATTACCGCAGGCACAACTAATACGATTGGGGTAGGAACGTTTGCCATATCGGGAACTACCACAATAAATGGTACCCTCAATTTTACCAGCGTAACCGGGGCGAAAAGTTTTGCAAACGTAATTTTAAATTCAGGTTCTTCCTGGAACAGCGCTGTTGCTGAGACCTATACGATCAATAATAATTTGACGATGTCCGGAGCTACGGCTACAGGTGTAGTAGCAGGAATTTTTAATGTAATGGGCAACTTCATCACATCCAGCGGCACAACCAATACATTTGGAGTAGGTACTATGACCGTGTCAGGGATAACCACCAATGCCGGATCTATTAATTTCTCAAGTACAACAGGAAATAAAACATTTGTCGGAAAAATTACGAATACGGGTACCTGGACAAGTACGGCTAACGAAGCGTTCACTATTCGAGGGGGAATAACGAACAATGGAACTTTTTCCGGTGGATCAGGAACTTATACGTTTAATTCCAATAGTCAGGTCATTGACGGTGCAAATGGAATTACTTTCGGAGGTGTTCTTGCGCTTGCGAACAATATAGTGATCACCAATCAAAATACAAATACTGTTACTGTAACATCTAATCTAACCGGAGGGAATGCTTCTTCCGGCTGGATCAATGCTGCAAACACTTCTTTGAGTGTTGGCGGCAGTATGTTGACAACAGGCGTGCTTACTGCTACAGCTACACCTAATACCGTAAATTACAAAGGGTCAGCAAATCAGACCATAAATGTTACAACCTATCGCGATCTGCTGGTGACCAGTACTGGCGGTACTGTAACTTTTGGGGCGGTAACAGTCAATAATAATTTTACCGTCTCTACCGGAACTGTCAGTATAGCAGGAGTAACGATGAGCGTAGTGGGTGCTACAAGTATCTCCGGGACATTGAACATTACAAATACGACAGGCACCAAAACATTCGGCGACCTCACTGTCAATTCAACAGGCGTATGGAATGCCTCTGTTGCGGAGGCGTTTACCATCAAAGGAAATCTTTCAAACAGCGGTACGTTTACGGCTAATACGGGTGTTTATAGCCTTACAGGAGCGGCAAAGACTATTTCCGGTACATTGTCAGTACCCTCTTTTTCTGTAACGGGTACCTATACAAATAATGCAACACTTACCACATTAACTGCCTTACAAGGAGCAGGAACATTTTCTCAGGGTGCAGCCGGAACTTTGAACATAGGAGCAACTGCAGCAAATTTTTCTGTCACCACCTTCAATGCATCCACTTCGGGAAACACCGTTAATTATAATCTTGCCGGTGCGCAAAGTGTGCGTGCCCCGGCAGATGGGGCCTATCATCATCTTACTATTGGCGGTTCCGGAACAAAGACATTGCTAGCAGCCACTACCATCAATGGAAACCTATCCATCAGTAGTACGTTGGATGCAAGCGTTAGCAATTTTGCAATAAACCTGGGAGGGAACTGGAGCAATACTGGAACATTTACTCCAGGCTCAGGAACGGTTACCTTGAACGGAGCAGGAGCGCAAAGCATCACAAAAGCAGGCGGAGAAACATTTAATAGCCTGGCTGTAAGCGGATCCGGCACAAAAACGCTCGGCAGCAATATCACAACAAATGCAGACCTTACGATCAATTCAACGCTGGATGTATCGTCTTCGAATTTTGGAATTACAGTGAAAGGAAACTGGACGAATAACGGAACTTTTACGAAACAAAACGGAACGGTTACACTCAGCGGAGGTGCTGCACAAACCATGGGTGGAACTACAACTTCGGATTTTTATAATTTAACCCAGAACAATGCCTCCGGAGTCAGTCTGACACATGCACAGAATTTAATTAATGTCCTTACGGTTAGTGCCGGTACATTTACAACTACCGGATTTAATTTTACGTTAAAGTCTACAGCATCCGGAACAGCAAGCATTGCGGCCATTCCCGGAGGAGCCAATTTTACCGGTAATATTATTTTCGAAAGATATACCGGTTCCGGGCCTACCGACTGGAGATTTCTTTGTTCGGCAGTAACGGGTGCAACTATCGCGGATTGGGCCGATGATTTTGCTACGAGCGGATTTACAGGCTCAACCGATCCGAGCAATTCTTTTGTTTCGATCTATTCGTACAATGAATCTACTGTTGGAGTTATGGATAGCGGATATGTTGCTGCAACAAATGTTACAAACTCCGTTTCTAACGGAAAAGGTTATTGGGTGTATTTGGGGCCTAATCCCGTCACATACGAGGCTACAGGATCTCCCAATAAATTTGCTCAATCTGCTCCGGTAACATTTACTTCAAGTACAGGTGCGGCCAATGACGGCTGGAACCTGATTGCCAACCCGTATCCTTCTGCCATTGATTGGGATAATGTGAGCTGGACAAAAACAAAAATAGATAATGCTGTTTATGTTTATAATTCTTCTACCGGAAGTACTGCCAGTTATGTAGCGGGGCTTGGAGTGAACGGAGGCTCCAACTATATTGCTTCACAACAGGCGTTCTGGGTAAAAGCTAACGCGGCGGCCCCTGCACTTACGATGGTAGAAAATATAAAAGTTGCACAAAATCCGGCCTACATGAAATCTTCACCTTCTCAAAATACAAGCCATTATCCGATGGCATTTAGAGATTTTCCGATTGCGTTGAATGTAAATACAATTCCAAACACCCTGAAGCTTACTGCCTGTGGTAATGGATTTGACGATGAAACATTCATTCAGTTTAAGCAAGGCGCCACTCCAAATTTTGATGCAGGTTTTGATGCCTGGAAAATGCAGAATCTGAACCCTGTTATCCCAACAATCTCTTCTGTTTTAAATGACACGACCGATCTTTCCATTAACAGTTTACCCGACTTGACTTCGGACGTTACAATTCCGATACGTATGATCGTTACAAGCCAAGGCACTTATTCAATCAGACGGGACAGTATATTGATGCTGCCTTTGAGCTCATGCATTATGCTTGAAGACCTTGCCAATGGAAATATGACCGACCTGCGCTCGGTAGTTTCTTACTCGTTCACCATTTCAGATACAACCAAAGCTCCCCGATTCTTGTTGCATATTTACGCACCTGTTTCAAAAAACGCAGTGAACACAACTTGTGCGAACGATAGCAGCGGAATGGCGATCGCCAAAGGCACCGGTGCCGGCCCATGGAATTATGTGTGGAAAAATGCGGGTGGACAAGTCTTGCAAACAACCAATAATTCTTCATCAGCAGATACTTTGTTTAATATCCCGATGGGAACTTATTCTGTTGAAGTTTCCGGAAGTGCATGCGGTATAGTAACGGATACGATCGAGGTAAAGACCTCATCTACACTTCAGATGCTGGTGAATTATTCTGATGTAACCTGTAACGGGCTTAATAATGGAGCCGCGCATGCCACCATTTCAGGCGGAAAACCTCCTTATATTTATGCGTGGAACAGTGGCGCAACAACTTCAGCAATCAATAATCTTGCTCCGGGAAATTATTCTGTGAGCGTAATTGATTCGAGCGGTTGTTCTCAAGCCCAAACGATCATTATTTCCCAGCCGGCTATTCTTATTGCGGGATTTACTTCAAGCACCGACACGGTTGATCTTTCAGTGAGTAACAGTGTTTCATTTGTGGATACTTCCTTAGGTGCAACGTCCTATCAATGGAATTTTGGAGATACGAGCTCTGTTGATACTTCGCATAGTCCTTTGCATTATTATTCGTATGCAGGCACTTATACCACCATGCTTGTGGTATCAAACGGCACCTGCTTAGATACATCGTATAAAAATATTGTGGTTATATATTCTGTTGATACTACAGGAGTTCACGACCTGAATTCTTCTGCCTCTTCAATGAACATTATTTACAGCAACGGGGAAGTATTTTTAGACTTTGACCTTCCTCAAGCCCAGGATGTGTGCATCAGTATATACAATACGGTTGGTGAACGACTTCTTGTTCAGAATGTGAAAGAGGTGCGCAAGAACAGGATCAAACTTGATGTCAGCAACTTTGCTTCAGGCATTTATGTTTCTGTGGCCGATATGGGAAATGCAGTGTTGGCCAAAAAGCTGATACTTCCTTCACGATAAAATATCAGGGCCAGTATTCGAAGATCTTTTTACTGTAATCACTGCCGTACCCGGTACCCACATAACCTCTCCCGTTCACAGCAAAGCCAATAGGGCCGGTTAAGTAGCTTCCGGAAAAAGTTGCTTTGGGTATCCATGTATTTGAAGAGATATTGTATTCATAAAAATTATCTTTCGAATCCCCGGTATATACATAGCCATTATTTCCTATCATAAAATAAGCAGCATCTGAAATCGGTTTTGGTGAATTTGCTTTTTGCGTCCAGGAGTTTGCTGTCGGATCGTATTCGTAAAAATCACTGAGAGATTGTCCATTTACAGAGCCGAGCCCTGCATATCCCTTATTATTCGATGCAAAAGCTACAGCCAAATATCTCTTATTAACAGGAATAGGCGCCTTTGGGACCCAGGAGTTACTATCAGGACAAAACTCCCAGAAATCATTGAGATAAGCTGTGCCGCTCCATCCTGTACCTATGTAGGCTTTATTCCCTATGACAAATGCTACCGGGTTATCTCTTACACTGGCAATGGCAGGCATGGATAGTTTAGCAGTCCATGTATTTGCTGCGGGATCGTATTCCCAAAGATCTTTTTGCGCTGCTCCATCCCATCCTGTTCCGATGTATCCTTTATTCCCTACAGAAAAACCAATTGCACGACTCCTTGCGGTTCCCCCAAAATCCGCTTTCTGTTCCCATGTATTTGAGGCCGGGTCATATTCCCAAAAATCTTGCAGGTAAGCACTGTTGTAGCCTGTACCTATATAGGCTTTGTTGTTGATAGTGAATGAAGCGGCATATTGCCTTCCGCTGCCACCAATATCCGTTTTGTGGGGCCAGTTAGGAGTAATGCCATCTTCCTTGGTGCATGAAGAGAGGATCACGAACACATACACAAAAAAAATATTTTTTATTTTTTTTAAGAGGGTCATTTCATAGATTGTTTTTTTCTACTTTGAATATTGCTTGCTGTAGAGAATATAATTCCGGCTGTACAATAAAACCCGTTCCATTTTATCATCGTAGTTTCTCCGTCTACCCCGTTTGTAAAGAATGAATAAGAGAGTGAATAACCTGATCTGTCGTCATCATGTTTTTCCTGAAGGGTAAGTACTCTGTATCCCGCACGAAGTGAAATGCCGATATTTTGTGTAACCACGTAGTTTGCTCCGCCTGCAACTTGCCACCCGAACGCACTAAAAGGCCCGCCTGATACATTATACGTACTTCCGTATGCGGTGATCTTGCCGCTCATATATCCCATATATACTACGCTGGGTTCAAGCAGTACAAATATTTTTTTGCCCATGGCCCGCATATAACCCAAAGAAAAATTGACAAGCGTAAGTTGAAGTGAAACATCATTGGTCACTCCCTGGTATTGATTCGCAGCTCCGATTGCATGATTGCTTGTTGTGTAAAATTGCAGTCCGAATCCCCAATAGTTTTTTTCCTTTTTATTGGTGTTATAGGCCTGCAGGTCCGCTCCCCAAATGAAAGGATTTCCGTTCCCGGTTGCTGTCAAAGACGGATCTCCGTTGATGTTTTGCCAGAAAGCATCTAAATTCCCTCTTTCATAATTGCTAACCCCTGCGTAAATGCCAAGGTTTATCAATACATTCTTGACAGGGCGCGTATTCGAAGCAAAGGCACCATAAGCCAGTTTTTCTTTTTCCATCTGCATTTTTGCGATGCGAGCATCGTAAGCAGCTTGCTTTTTTGCATTCAGGTCTTTGATCTCTTTTTCGCTGAGCATGGGCTGATGATCTCCTGTTACAGTTTTTATGGAGCCTGCATTCTTAGGTACTTTTAACCCTTTGCCTGCAAGTCTTTGCAGAATATCTATTCGCATGGCCGATACATAATACATGGCATTGACCCCTCCTATAAGGCCAATGTTTGTCTTGTTAAATGCTGCGGTGGCAATGCCTATTACTTTATTATTCTGGTTGAACACCGGCCCACCGCTGTTTCCTTTATTGATGGATGCTTCGGTCTTTATATAACCAAAGTCCTTACTGTAGGCGTAATCAAATCCGCTGTGTTTACCGAACGTAAGTGTGCTCATTTCCTCCAGCATCATGGTCATACCGCCTGAATAATTTTCAGGATATCCATACACGCACAGGTCTTCTCCTTGGAACGTAGAATCAGAATTCCCTATGGGGAGTGGCTGAAAAATATTTCCTGCAGGATTTCCGTTCAGATCCGAAACGATCTGTATCATAGCCCCGTCAAATGAACCTGTGCTCATGGTAAGCACCTTTGCATAATACAATTTGTAATCATTCTCGCCTTTTCCGGAATATACCTGTACGATGGGAGCCGGATATCCCACACGATTTATTTTTACAAGGTCAGAATCATTCAATATATCTGCAGAATAGGTTTCCATGTTGCGGGCCAGGGTGCCTGATTGGTCATCGTAATAATCGTAGTTGATATAGCCTTGCACGCACATATCTACTACATGGCGGTTTGTGAATATAATGCCGTCCTCGGATACAATGAATCCGCTTCCTCTTCCTATATATCCTGCGCCGGCCTGGTTTTTTTCAGCAGCAGAATCAACCAGTAGGATCTTTACAACACCGCGGTAATAGTCTGCGGCAATTTTTCGCGCGTCAAGCTGGGCGAAGAGAAGAGTGGGAAGAGAAAGCAATAACAAAAATATGGTCTCTGGCAGGGTTTTTCGGTGTAGAGTCATCAAGCAAATATAAGTAGTTTATGGTTTATTGGTTTTTAGGTATGGTTCCATAGTTTCTGGTCTTGGTTTTATTAAAAAATATAATCAATAACTGAAAATCTGTGACAATAGACTACAAAGCATGAACTATAGTTAACCTTTAAATAAACCTTTTTCTCATTTCGTTTCAATTTGTACATTTGTTATACCACGAAAAACCAACCTATGAAAAACGACAACTTGATCTTTGAATACATAAAGGAAGAGCGCGATCGTCAGCTCCGCGGACTTGAACTTATCGCATCTGAAAATTTTGTGAGTGAGCAGGTGATGCGTGCCATGGGCTCGGTGCTTACCAATAAATATGCTGAAGGGTTGCCCGGCAAACGTTACTACGGTGGCTGCGAAGTGGTTGATAAAGTAGAGCAGTTAGCTATTGATCGCATCAAAGCTTTATACAACGCAGAGTGGGTGAATGTTCAGCCGCACTCAGGAGCTCAGGCCAATGCAGCTGTGATGCTGGGTGTCTTGAAACCCGGAGATAAAATTTTAGGTTTTAATCTTTCACACGGAGGACATCTGACCCACGGCTCTCCTGTAAATTTTTCCGGAAAATTATATTCCCCGGTTTTTTATAGTGTAAGTCGTGAAACGGGAAGAATAGACTATAACGAAGTTGAAAAAACTGCCCAGGCAGAAAGGCCCAAGTTGATCATATGCGGAGCATCGGCCTACTCGCGCGATTGGGATTATTTGCGTTTGAGACAAATTGCTGACTCTATTGGAGCTCTTCTTTTGTGTGACATGGCTCACCCGGCCGGATTGATAGCGCGGGGATTGCTGAATGACCCGCTTCCACATTGTCATATTGTTACCACCACTACACATAAAACATTACGGGGCCCACGCGGAGGCATGATCATGATGGGAAAAGATTTTCAAAATCCATGGGGGCTTACCACTCCGAAAGGAGAAATTAAAATGATGTCTGCTGTGCTAGACGGTGCGGTTTTTCCAGGCACACAAGGCGGGCCGCTGGAGCATGTGATCGCAGCAAAAGCTATTTCATTTGGTGAAGCATTGGAAGAATCGTTTTTAAAATATGGAACACAGGTAGTGAAAAATGCACGGGCAATGGCAAAAGCATTTACCGATAACGGGTATAACATCAGCTCAGGCGGAACAGATAATCACTGCATGCTCATTGATCTTCGCAATAAAAACCTCACCGGTAAAAAAGCAGAAGATGCGCTCATTAAAGCGGATATTACAGTCAATAAGAACATGGTTCCTTTTGATGATAAATCTCCGTTTGTTACTTCTGGCATAAGAATTGGAACCCCTGCGGTGACCACACGAGGGCTTAAAGAAAAGGACATGGCAAAAATTGTTGAGCTGATCGATGCTGTCCTGATAAACTCTGAAAATGAAACTAAACTTGCCGAGGTAAGAAAGGATGTGAATAAATGGATGAAGAATTTTTCTTTATTTAATTGGTAAGCACAGATGAAGTACAGATAACTAATTGCTGCGAATCTGCGAATGGAATACAAGTTACATAAGAAGGATCTGGCTTATCCCGATTTAAGTTATAAAATAATTGGATGTGCATTTGAAGTATTTAACCAATTAGGAAGTGGCCATAAAGAAATAATATTTCATAAAGCGCTTGCTCTTGAGTTCTCTAATCAAAAGCTTAATTTTAAAGAAGAAGTATATTTTCCTGTTGAATTTAAAGGAGTCAACGTTGGCAGAAACTATTTTGATTTTCTTGTTGATGATAAGATCATTGTTGAAATAAAATCGTTGTCAAGATTTTCCAAAGGCCATTTTGACCAGACTAAAAACTACCTGGCCGTTTCAAAACTAAAATTAGCACTTCTAATAAACTTTGGAAATGATGGAGTTCAATGCAAAAGAGTCGTAAATTTCAATACTATAAATACTAATTAGTAGATTCGTAGAAATTCGATATCCGTAGAATGGTGAAACTGGACTTCACAAAATTCAAAGCTGAGCAAGGAAAACTTTTACTGTCTGAACCTTTCAGCAATGATCCTAATTTCAAGCGCACAGTTGTTTTGCTTGCTTCGCATAATGAAGAGGGTAGTGTAGGCTTTGTGTTAAACCGTCCTATGGAATTGAGGTTGGAACAGATTGTTGAAGATTTTTCAACAAGTCAGCTGCCGATTTGGGATGGGGGACCGGTTCAGCGTGACAGTTTATTTTACATTCATACACTTGGCGATGCTATCCCTGAAAGCATTCCGATATCCGGAGGACTGTACTGGAGTGGTAACTTTGAGACAGTAAAAGCACTTATTAAAGGAAATAAGGTAGATGAAAATGAGATACGCCTTTTTATTGGTTATTCCGGCTGGTCTGCTCAACAATTGGAAAATGAAATCGCAAATAATTCATGGTTGGTAGCTCCTGCCACTGTTGATGTAGTGATGAACCTGTCTGCCGACAAGGCAGGTGCCGGAAAAGACAGTGATGAAAAATTATGGAAAGAAGTGATAAAAAGTATGGGTAAAGATTATTCTATTCTCG
>JAHEYK010000046.1 GCA_023251625.1 Bacteroidota bacterium | reverse complement strand
TCCGTAGCGGAAAATACATGGCAAGCACCGATGAGATCTATCTGACCGTAAAAGGCAAAGGCGGACATGCCGCTATGAAAGGAACCTATGTGAACCCGCTTTTGATTGCTTCTGAAATTCTACTTGAGCTAGAAAAGAAATTTTCTGATTGTAAAATACCTACCGTCCTCGCCTTCGGCCGCATGCACGCCCATGGCGCCACCAACATTATTCCTGATGAGGTGAAGATTGACGGCACCTTCCGCACGATGGACGAACCCTGGAGAAAAGAAGCACACGACATCGTGCGGCAAATTGCATCTGAAAAAGCAAAAAGTATGGGTGGCGACTGTGACGTGAATATTTTAGCAGGCTATCCCGCTCTCACAAATGATGAGCAAACAACAGCACGGGCTAGAAAATATGCCGAAGAATATCTAGGAAAAGAAAATGTAAGCGAACTGGCTTTAAGAATGACTGGGGAAGATTTTTCTTTCTTCGCGCAAAAAATACCTGCCTGCTTTTACCGGCTTGGAACGGGGAACAAAGCAAAAGGGATCACGTCAGGAGTACACACTCCTACTTTCAATATTGATGAATCCGCTTTGAAGACAGGAATGGGGTTGATGGCATGGATTGCCATTCATGAATTGCGTTAGGCATTTTTCACCACTAGCTGTACAGTGTATCTGCTCTTGTGTTCCATGAAGACTTTCTTACCGATACACACCCTGTCAATCGTAGACTGGTTATAATACCGGATGGTGATCAGTTCAAGGTTCTCGTTGTACAGTACGCGGAATTTTTTTTGAAGTGTTTTTATGAGCTCAGGGATTTTTCGCTCATCATTATCCGCACAGACAGAAAAACTGATGGCAGAGTTCTGCATCACATTGATCTTTACCTGGTGGTCGGCGAAGATCTTGAAGATGTCGCTGAAGTTTTCTTCTACAATGAATGAAAAATCTTTGGGAGAGATCGAAAGCAATATCTGGTTGACCTTAAAAATAAAACAAGGTATCGGCAATTGAGATTGCTTATCGTTGATCAAGGTGCCCTTTTCATCCGGCTTTAAAAATGATCTCACATACAACGGGATCTTTTTATTTTGCAAAGGTTTGATCGTCTTCGGATGGATGACTGTTGCTCCGTAATACGACAGCTCGATCGCATCCTGGTATGACATCTGCTCTATCAGCTTTGTTTCATCAAACCATTTCGGATCTGCATTCATTACGCCCGGCACATCTTTCCAGATGGTGACGCTTTCGGCATTGGTGCAGTAAGCAAGAATGGCAGCCGTGTAATCAGAGCCTTCACGGCCAAGAGTTGTTGTAAAGCCATCCGGAGTTTTTCCAAGAAACCCCTGCGTCACGAGCAACCCATCGCCTAACTCTCCCCCTTTGGGGGAGCGGGAGGGGGTGGACAGGTTCCTCTCAGTTTTTTCCCAATCCACCTTTCCTTCCCGGTATGTACTGTCTGTTTGGATCACCTCCCTCACATCCAGCCAATTGTTTTTTACTCCTGCTTCATTTAAATAGGCACTAACGATCTTTGACGAAATAATTTCTCCAAGTGAAACCATCTGATCGTATTCCTTATTATAGGAGTCGGAAGGCTTGCTTTTCTCCAGCTGAAGAAAAACAGAATTGATATCGTCATAAACAGAATGAGAAGAGTTCGGGAATAGATCTTTGACAATATCCAAGTGGTATTTTTTGATCTGCTCAATGATGGGTTTCGCGCCCCCCTTCTTCAAACAAACTGCATCCACCAGCGTTTCCAGCAAATTAGTGATCTTCCCCATAGCAGAAACAACCACTATGATCCTCTCTCCCGAAAATTTCTTCATCAGCGAAGCAACATTCCGAACCGAATCTGCATCCTTCACTGAAGCACCACCAAACTTGAAAACCTTCATGCAATAATTCCTGTTAAATTTGCGTTCATTTTTCAGTAGCAAAGTTATTATTTCTTGAATAAGCATCTGCACATAATAAGTTTCGATGTCCCCTACCCTCCCGATTACGGAGGTGCGATAGATGTATTTTATAAGCTGAAAGCTTTAAAAGAAGAAGGGGTAAATATCCACCTGCATTGCTTCGAATATGGCCGGGGTGAAAAAAAAGAACTTGAAAATTATTGCGAAAAGGTTTTTTACTACAAACGGAGAATGGGCAAGCACCTGCTCCTCAATGCTCTTCCTTATATAGTAGTAAGCCGTTCGTCTGAAGAACTCGTAAGCAATCTGCTTAAAGACAGTGCGCCCATTCTTTTCGAAGGACTGCATTGCTGTTTTCATCTGAGCGATGTGCGTATAAAAGACAGGAAAAAAATCGTGCGCATGCACAACATCGAGCATAACTACTACGCAAGCCTTGCATTGGTTGAAAAGAGTTTCTTCCGAAAAAAATATTTTGAAAGCGAAGCGAAAAAGCTGGAAGCCTTTGAATCTGTTTTAACTCATGCAGATGCTATTGCTGCTATCTCTCCTGCCGACACAAAATATCTTGCAAGCAAATTCAAGAATGTTTCCAACATTATGGCCCTTCACCCCCATGAAAGCATTACGATCAAAGAAGGTAAGGGAGATTTTGCTTTGTATCATGGAAGTCTTGCTGTGGGAGAGAACAATAAAGCCGCCTTGTATCTTGTCAATGAAATCTTCAATGACAACCCTACTCCACTTATCATTGCAGGCAATGGGGCCTCTGCAGAATTGAAAGACTCTTTGAAAGGAAAAAAAAATATTGAGCTCAAGGAAAATATTTCTGTTGAGGAAATTTATTCGCTCATTCAAAACGCGCAGATAAATATTCTACCCACCTTCCAGGCAACTGGCATAAAACTGAAACTACTTTCAGCTCTTTACAGCGGAAGACATTGTGTAGTAAATTCTCCTATGGTCTCCAATACCGGACTCGAGCCACTTTGCCATATAGCAGATTCAGCACCAGAAATGAAAAGGAAAATCTCCGAACTAATGACCGCGCCTTTTACGCTCGAAGACAAAAGAAAAAGAGTGCTAATACTGGAAGATAAGTTTTCGAATAAGGCGAATGTAAAAAAACTAATTAGCCTTGTAGTTGCCGGTTAATAGATCAAGCAGCGTGCTTTTTTGAGCGTTTGAGTATTTTAACTACAGCGCGAAGCATTTCATTTACCGCATCTGAGTCAGAAAATATTTTTGCCACATCGGGGTCAAGTGCGACAAGATTGGTTCCTGCTACAAATTGTTTTGCGTATTTACCCCTGATCCCATTACTGAAATCATATTCGGGTTGCATTTGAGTGAATTTTTTAGTTTTCATATTGCTCTCTTTCTTTTTTTGATGCTTTTCGTGCGCTGATGATACGAATATGGTTTCCGCGTTCTGTATGCACAACTACAAGCACATGATGTTTAACTGATTTTCCCAAAGTAATTTTTCTTTTTTCATCCATTGAATGCGCAACATCATCAATTGTAAGTGAACGTTCATCTCCAAAAACTGTAGCAGCTTCTTCAAACGAAATTCTATGCTTTACAATATTCGCCTCGGCTTTGTTAACATCCCATTCAAAAATCAGCCCCATTTGCTCAAAGGTACAAAAAAGCTGTCAAATCATCTTATTAAATCCTTCAAGGATTTAAAAACCTTGAAGGATTTGCAAGAAAAAAGAAAAAGACCGCTGATATTGGAAGATAAATTTTCGAATAAGGCGAATGTTAGGAAACTGGTGAAGCTATTTTAGTATATCTCTATTCGGAAGCCCCCAACGACATATGAACGTATTACTGCCGTAATAGGAGTTTTTCTTTCGTCAATGGTCATTCCGTTTTTCTCTCTTTTCCCTAGCATCTTCCATTTTTTTTGAAATGTCCGTTTCTCCAAGCACTTTCAATTTGACGATAAGGTCTTGATATATTTTATACGCACTGTAGTTTTCTACATCTGCATAAAAACTAATCAAGTTGTCCTGATTCGAACCATCAAGCATTTTATATTCGTCCACAAAAATGTTCGTGTTTTTAACTGCCACGAGAACGCTCAATTTCTGAAGTTGCCCAACTGCATCAGCATCCCAAACTAAGTTTTTACCAATGGCTATACATTTATCAATAACTTCTTTGGGGGAATTTGTTCCGCATCGCTCAAATAACTCAAGGTATTTGTAGGAGTCCATATATAATTGATCAAACTTTGTAGTCTGAAAAACAGTTAAAAATGTCTTAGTATCAGCAGGGAAAGCTTGAATATAATTTGCTTGCATTTTTTTATTGCTGCTATCAGCCATTAGTTTGTCAAATGCAAATTTGACCTTTTCAGCAGCAGGATTCAGCGTTTGCGAAAAGGTCGACTTAAAATAAAATAAACATATTATTGATAATGTTATCCTCATGAAATTCCTGACGATTAAATAGTTACAGCCACCTTCGTATCACTTATCCTCCCTCCCTCACACCGTATCGTTCTGCCGTTAAAATGTTCGAAGAGGTGAAAATCGTGCGTGGCAATTACCACCGCTCGTCCTGCTTTGCTGATCTCATAAAGTAATCCGATAATTTCCTGTGCGATCTCGGTATCTAAATTTCCCGTGGGCTCATCGGCTAAAATAACCTCTGGCTCGTTGATTAGTGCACGGGCAATGACCACACGCTGCTGCTCCCCGCCCGAAAGTTCGTGGGGCATTTTAAACCCCTTAGTGCCCAAGTGCACTTTTTCCAGCACTTCCTGTATGCGCTTCTTCATCATGGCATTGTCCCTCCAGCCGGTTGCCTTCATCACGTACAATAAATTATCATTTACCGAGCGATCCGGCAGCAACTGAAAATCCTGAAATACAATTCCTAATTTTCTGCGCAAAAAAGGCACTTCTTTTGTTTTTACCTTTTTCAAGTCATATCCGGCAATGCTCCCTTCTCCCTGCAAAAGAGGAATATCCGCATAAAGTGTACGGAGCAAACTGCTTTTGCCGCTTCCTGTTTTTCCAACTAAATAAACGAATTCACCTTTGTCAATCGTCAACGATACATCCGTAAGCACCAGGTTGTGCTTCTGAAAGATGGAAGCTTTCTGTAATTCTATGATCGTATCTAACGCCATTATTCAAAAGTAGTAAGGATTGAAACATTCTGAGTAAAACCATTGCAAAAATACGAACATACTTTTCAGAACGAAGAATCCGGTAGTTTATGGTTGATTAGTCCTTGGTTTTAGTTGAACGGTTCTTGGTTATGGTCGGTTTACACCATAACTACCAACTGAAAACTGTGACCAACAAACCAAAAAACCATAAACCGAAATGAATCTCGAGCTTCTGTAAATCATTTTATATTAATTCCGGCTTACATGATTAACAATAGGAAGTTAATAAGTCCGTTTTTGAAACAAATTTCGGCTTTGAACAGAACATAATTTTATACCTTATAATATCGTTACAGTAAAATGGATAAACGTTCTGCATTGCATGTCTTTTTCATCGGCCTCTTGATGGTGTTCTGCCTTGCTGCTTTTTCACAAAAGACAGCGGTGTACAGAGATCAGGACGCAAATTTTAAAGCCGCTCTCGAACTTTTCCAGAAACAAAAATACGGCCCTGCTCAAAAACAGTTTTCCAGGATCATTTCCCGTTACAATACAGAACCAAACAACCTCCTCAAAATTGACGCTGAATATTATTCCGCTCTTTGTGCACTCGAGCTTTTCAATAAAGATGCTGAATTGCTGTTGAAAGATTTTATTGCAAACCATGCAGAAAGTCCACGAGTGCAGACCGCCTATTTTCAGCTGGGCAAATACAACTACCGCAAAAAGCAATACAACAAAGCGCTCGAGTGGTTTGAGAAGGTTGATATTTATGACCTGAGCAACGAAGAGCTTTCTGAATTTTATTTCAAACGAGGGTACAGCTATTTTGAAGAGGATAGCATGCTGCGGGCCAAAAAAGATTTTTTTGAAACTAAAGATATAGATAACAAATACGCTGCCCCTTCTGTCTATTACTTTGGCCACATTTCGTACCAGGAAAAAAATTACCAGACAGCCCTGCAGCATTTCAACCGGCTGAAGCACAATGAAAATTTTGGGTCTATTGTACCTTACTATATCGCTCAGATATTTTATCTCCAGCAGAAATATGACAGTACCATCGCCTACGCCACTCCGCTTTTGGATTCCACCACCAAACGCGTGCCTGAACTGACCAAGATCATTGGGGAATCGTATTACCGCACCGCACGCTACAAAGAAGCGCTTCCCTATCTTGAGAAATATAAGAATCTGGCAGGGAATCTAAGCCGCAGCGAATGGTACCAATTAGGGTATGCGTATTACAAAACCGAAAATTATGTTTCTGCTATCTATTGCCTTCAAAATTCTACAGACGGAAAAGATTCTCTTGCACAAAATGCATATTACCACCTGGCAGACTGCTATGTAAAACCATCTCCTTACTCCGGAGGTGCTTCTTCCAAGATGCTGGCAAAAAATTCTTTCGAGATGGCTTACAAACTCGATTTTGATAAATTCATCTCGGAAGATGCGCTATTTAATTATGCAAAGCTTTGCTACGAACTTTCATTCAGCCCATTCAATGAAGCGATAAGCGCACTGAACAATTACATCATCAAGTATCCGGATTCTCCCAGGCTGGATGAGTGCTACAAATACCTGGTGAGTGTTTACCTGTCTACCAAAAATTATAAAGAAGCAATGGCTTCGATCGAGAGCATGCGGGCGCTCAACGAGGATATGAAGGCTGCTTACCAAAAGATCGCTTTCATGCGTGGCCTTCAATCGTATACTGATAATCAGCAGCAAGAGGCGCTTACCTACCTGAACAAATCCCTCCTGCATCCTTTGAATAAAAATTATACGATGCTTGCTCATTACTGGAAAGGAGAAACGTACTATCAGTTATCCGAAAAAAACCCTGCATCTGCGGGTCTTGACTCTTCCATCACAGAGTACAAAACATTTCTTTCTTCGCCCGGAGCGATCAACAACAATGAGTTTTTTGCAGCGAATTACAATCTCGGTTATGCTCATTTCAAAAAAACAAATTACACCGAATCAAATGTTTGGTTCAGAAAATATGTGAGCCTGAAATCGAATGAGCCCAAAGAAAAAATGAACGATGCCTACCTGCGCATCGGAGATAATTTTTTTATGGCCAAAGATTATCACAATGCGGTGGATTATTATGATGAAGCGCTGAAAGCCGGCAAGCGTGACGCAGATTATGCACTTTACCAAAAATCGCTGGCGCTCGGCCTCACCGGAAAACCGGAGCCCAAAACAAAAACACTCACCGAATTGCTTGCTAATTACTCCGGCAAGTCTAAATATGAAGCGGCTTCAAAATACGAACTTGCCAACACGTATTTGCAGCTGAATAACGAGGAGAATGCCCTTACCTATTACAGAAAGGTGGTGGCTGAACATCCTGAATGTTCCTATACCTCCCACTCGTTGTTGCAGATCGGGCTGATACAATCGAAGAAGAAAGAGTATGATGCGGCCATTGCAACGCTTGACAAAGTGCTTGCTTCTTATCCTAAAACCAACGAGGCTTTCGAAGCGATCAGCGGAGAAAAAGACATTTACAAGGCAAAGGGCGATATGGAAACGTTTGAAACTAAGCTTAAAAATATTCCTTATGCCGGGATCTCGGTTGCTTCGCTTGACTCGAGCAATTACGATGTAGCTTTCAAATATTTTGACGATGGTGATTGCGACAAGGCTAACCAATATTTCAATAAATACATTTCAAAATATGTAGACGGTATTTTCATCCTGAACGCCATGTATTACAAGGCAGAATGTGACTACAAGAACAAAAATTACGACCTCGCACTGGGAGGTTATCAGTATGTGGTGGATAAGCTCTATAACCAGTTCACGGAATCCTCATTGCTGAAAGGCTCTTACATCAATTTCAAGAATAAAAATTATCAAAATGCCCTGAACATGTACAGCCGTCTGGCCAGAGTTGCCGAATATCCCGCCAATGTGAATGAAGGTAGGATCGGTGAAATGCGATGCCAATGGCTGCTTGGAAAATACGATTCGGCTGCAGTTGCTGCACAGCATGTTCTGGGGCTCGACAAGATCTCCAGCGAGATCAAAGTGGAAGCGCATCTCATCATAGGCAAATCGGCCCTTGAAAAACAAAATTACGACCTGGCAACAAGCGAGTTCACCACCGTGACCACGATCAGCACCAGCGAGAAAAGCGCAGAGGCAAAATACAACATCGGGTATGTACAATTCTTAAAAGGACAGTTCGCAGAATCCAAAAAGACTGTTTTCGAGTTACTGGGGCAGGATCCCGGTTATGAATACTGGATGGGCAAAGGATACATCCTGCTGGCAGATGATTATGTAGGCCTGAAAGATAATTTCAATGCCAAGTATGCCCTGCAGTCTTTCATTGACAAAGCAAGCAACGCAGAACTTATCGGAACAGCAAAAGAAAGACTTGCAAAAATAGTGGAGCTCGAAAAAGCAGAGCTCGAAAAGAAACAACAGAAGAAAGCTGAAGACCTGAATATACAATTCAAGCAAGAGAATCCAAAAGATTCAACGTTGTATAAGCAGGACGAAGGCAAGTAACGCACCCCTCTCCTTCTCTCCCCCAAGGGGAGAGTGATAGGGCGAATAAATTTATTATGAAAGCAATAAAATATACGCTGTTCATTAGCATTGCTGTAGTAATGCACTCCCTCCCCTTTGGGGAGGGCTGGGGAGGGGTGTATGCCCAAAAGGTTCTCAAGGACACCATGCTCCATGTAGTAAAATCTTTTCAGCCAACGATCGCTGACGCGTATAAGATGAACGAGATGCCGGTGGTGAAGGACTCTGTTCCTCCCATTCCTCAACTTAGCTACAGCATTAATCCTAAAAAAATTAATACTGCATTTGTTGTGGAACCACTCAAACCCGCCAAGATGCAGGGCGAACCACTCACCAAACTTTACAATTCATTGGTAAAGGTGGGGGCCGGGAATTATAATACTCCTTACGCTGAGATCTTTTACAACAACTTGCGGTCCAAGGAAATGTCGTATGGCACACACCTCAAACATCTTTCTTCACAATCCACCCTTGATGGAGGCGGATACAGCGGTTTCAGTGATAATGAAATAGGCTTGTACGGAAAAAAGTTCTTGCGCAAACATACTGTAACGGCAAATTTGGATTACACCCGCAGCGTAGTTCACTATTACGGCTATAATACATCTCTGAACACCGTGATAGACAATGATATTATCAAACAGATCTACGGAAAGATCGGAGGTGATGTTTCCCTGCAAAGCCACTTCACAGATTCTGTTCAGCCGAATTATTTATTCAACCTGAAATATTACAACCTAAGCGATAATTATAACACGAGTGAAAACTATGTCAACGCCACGGGAGAGGCAAGTGCCTATTACGAAAAGCAATTGATCCATGTACCGCTGAATATAGATTACTACAACAATCAATCTTATAAAGACACCGGTTACACAACGATTGTTACACTGGCACCCTACATGCTCTCTTCGGGCGAAAAATGGAATACGCGTATTGGCATCGGCCTTACTACGGATGCAGAGAAAGATCAAAAAACACGTTTCCTTTTTTATCCAAACATAGACTTCAATTACAATGTGCTGGAGAACATCATCGTACCATATGCAGGAATATCAGGGGGGCTGAAAAAGAATTCACTGCTATCACTTACCGGTGAAAACCCATTTCTCGTTCCGGGACCCAGCCTGAAGAACACCAATGAAAAATGGCAGGTATACGCAGGAGTGAAAGGTAGCATCAGCAAAAATGTATCATACAATGCACGCACGTATTATAGCAAGCTGGAGAACATGTACTTTTTCATAAATGATGACCACGATATTTTCAGAAAGGGCTTTAATACATTATATGATGACGCAACGCTCTGGAACGTGCATGGGGAACTTCAGTTCCAGTATAATGAGAAGATAAAGGTGCTGGCAAAGGGAGATTACAACAAATACAGCATGACCTACGAAGCCAGTCCATGGATGAGACCTTTGTGGCAGACCACACTTTCAGCAAATTACAATCTGAAGAACAAGATCATTGTGATCGCAGATATTTTTGTGTACGGAAAACGAGATGCTAAGATCTATGCAACCGATCCGCTTGATCCCAATGTTTCAGTTTCTACTTCTATAGAGTTGAAAACCCTTTTCGATGCGAACTTGGGGTTGGAATACCGCTACAGCAAAAAACTTTCCGGGTTCATTAATTTCAATAACCTGGGCTTTTCACGCTACGGATTGTATAACAATTACAATACTCAGCGTTTCAACTTCCTGCTGGGGGTTTCGATGGCTTTCTAAAAGGTCTTTTTCTTTCCCGACATAAGTATCAACCGGTAAAAGAGCGAAGGAAATAATCTTTTGACAGTAACTGCGATCAGTTCTTTTCCTCCGAAGAAGGTTTCAAATTTATTGTTGCGGATAGCGCTAAGGACTTTTCTCGCAGCTACATGCGCATCCATTCCTTTCTCCTGTCCTTTATCCATTTTACCGTAGCTCTCCCCTTTGGCATTAAAAGCATTCAGGGAAATATTGGTCTTGATGTACCCGGGAGTGATGATATGAACCTTAATGTTGTTCGTCCGTTCCTCTATCCTCAGCGTTTCAAAATATCCGTAAAGTGCGTGCTTGGCTGCGCTGTAGGTTGAACGGCCGGGGAAACCCATTTTACCCATCACGCTGCTTACAGCAACAATATTTCCACCCTTTTGTTTCCGCATAAAAGGAAGAACTGCTTTGGATAAAATGACAGGGCCGAAATAATTGATCTCAAACATTTTTCGCTCGAGCTCAACAGGCGTATCTATTACATAAGAACGCTGCACAACCCCTGCGTTGTTAATGAGAATATCCACTTTACCGAATTTGGAAATTACTTTCTGAACGTCTGCATTCACATTTGAAAGTTCAGCAACATCAAGAGGGAGGATAAAAATATCTTCTGCCGGGATAATTTTTGCACATTCATTTTTTACGCGCTGAAGTTCGGATTCCCTGCGGGCTGACAAAACAAGTTTTGTATTTTCTTTGGAAAATTCTTTCGCGAGCGCTTCTCCCAGACCCGAGGAGGCACCGGTGATCCAAACTACTTTTCCCTCGAAGAACGAACTCATTACTTCCTGGTATAATTTATTCTAAAGAAACTGAGTGAAAAAGAAATATTCGGATTTTTTCCGGGGGAGATGTACGTCAGGATGTCGTTGGTAGCCACACGCAATTCACATACTTTGAAAAAATGTGCCAGCGTAATTCCAAAGGGCATTGCAAAACCGTAGTTCGTATTTCCGGCAACGCCCAGGCTGATAAATAGGTTATTAGCCAATCCCACTTCGGCACCAAGCGCATAAAATGCATGCTGGAGGTTTGCGGGGTTGTCGCTCATAGGCATCACCAGGTCTGCTCCGGCAACAAATCTTTTTGTAACCTGATAACCCACGCCTGCTCTAAACATGGCAGGCAAAGAGGTTTTGTATGCCGGTCCTGGTTTGAATTTAATGATGCCCGCATCATTGAACATATGGTTGCCTTGCTCTGCGAGGTTCCAGGAGTTGAGCCCGCCATAGCTGAATTGCGATGGTTTAGGCATGAGCGTGTCCTTTGCCACCAGTACGTTTTTATCCCAGGTGATGCTGCCCATGTCTACAGCAGAAAATGTGACTTTCAGTTTTCCTATGCCAACCCCCAGACCCAGATCCAAGCCGGTGCCGCTTCCCGATGCAGGAAAAAGCCCGGATGGAGTTTCGGGCGTGAAACCCTTGATGGTTCCGTATTTCACTGCGGAAGAAGACATGGCTGTGTGACCCTGAAGGACCGCATTGTCTACATACAGCTCCATATTATCCAGTCCCCAAATATATTTGACGCCAATACCTCCATAAAAAGAAACTGCACTGGAATCTGAAGTACCTCCAAAGCCAAAAAGTTTAGTACCATAAGCGAGATTCATTTCTCGGTAATGAGTGTATCCTATCTTAGAACCATCAATAATTTGTGAAATGGGCGTGGTAAGTAATTTCATCGTATCCTTAAAAATAGCAGCGTTCATTCCGTTGAAAAGGATATCAGCCGTGTTCTTGTTGAGCGTAACGTGCCCGAACGCCCGGTCGCGGATATTGAATGCAAACCCTCCTATCTTTGGTACTTTAAAAGACAATGTAAGCCAGTTGATATTGGTTTGCATGTTAAGCCCGTCCTCGCAAGTGAAAAGATCCGCGAAAGCCTTTTTATCTGCAGCAGTAAAAGTATCTGTGGAGTTCTGAACTGCCTTCATCAGCTGGTTATAATCCAGTGCCCTTGACTGCACACTCATGCCCACGATGAGCCCGCTCAAAGAAAAATCATAATTGTTCTTCCAGCCCAAATTGGCCGGGTTGATGCCTATGCACTCCCAATCTTTCACAATGCCATTGGCAGCACCACCCTTTCCAGTGGCAGAAGGAAGGCCCATGTCGATCTGAGCAAAAGACAAGTAAAAAGTAAAAAGTAAAAAGGCAAAAGTGGAGAGTGTTTTTTTCATTTTTATAATTGTTTGTGAGCAGAGCAAATGTAATGTAAATTTTGTTTTCGGTTTATTATACCTTTGTTGCATGAACACCTTATATATTGCACAACGAGTTTGTTTCTGGCTTCTGGCTTCTGGCTTCTGGCTTCTGGGTATTTCCTGCGGAGAAAAAGGCAAAGAAACCCCCATCCCTCCTAACATATTAAGCAAAGAAAAAATGTCTCAGGTGGTTACCGACATCCATCTTGCCGAAGCACAGGCAAATCTCACTGCCAAGCCTGATACCACAAAAGAAGAGCCAAGCTTTCAAAAGATCTTTGAAAAAGATTCCATCACCAAACAACAATACGAAGAAAGTTTATCCTTTTATATTGATCACCCCGAACTTCTTGAAAAGGTTTATCAGCAGTCGCTGAATGAATTAAGTAAAATGCAGTCGGGGAAATAAGGCCTCCCCCTGCCCCCTCAGAGAGGGGGACATGCTCCGTAGTCTTTCTTATTCAAAAAAAATCCCGCAACTCTTTTCAGAACTGCGGGACTTGTATTCTTAGTCAAACTCCCCTCCTCCTTTGGGGGAGGGACAGGGCGGGGGTGTTTAAACCATGCCCTGTGCCAGCATAGCATCCGCCACTTTCACGAAACCGCCAATGTTGGCGCCTTTCACGTAGTCAACGTGGTTGCCGTTTTTACCGTACTTAACGCAAGTAGCATGAATGCTCTTCATGATACCATGTAAACGTTGGTCAACTTCTTCGCGTGTCCATGACAGGCGGAGAGAGTTTTGTGACATTTCGAGTCCTGATGTTGCAACACCACCTGCGTTAGACGCTTTTCCGGGTGCAAACATGATCTTATGGTTCTGGAAGATGGTCACTGCTTCAGGAGTGCTTGGCATGTTCGCGCCTTCGCCCACTGCAATGCAACCGTTCTTTACCAGCATTTCAGCATCTGCTCCGTTCAATTCATTCTGAGTTGCAGAAGGAAGAGCTACATCGCATTTTACTTCCCAAGGGGTTTTTCCTGCGATGAACTTTGCTGATTTGTATTCTTTTACATATTCTTTGATACGTCCGCGTTTTTCGTTCTTCAATTCCATGATGAACGCAAGCTTTTCCGCATTGATTCCGTTAGGATCATAAATATATCCTTCAGAATCAGAAGCAGTAACTACTTTGCCTCCGAGTTGAGTTACTTTCTCGATAGAATACTGCGCCACGTTTCCGGAACCGGAAACAACCACGCGTTTTCCTTTGAAAGAATCTCCTTTAACAGCCAGCATTTCCTGCACGAAGTACACACATCCGTAACCAGTCGCTTCCGGACGGATCAACGATCCACCGTACTGAAGTCCTTTTCCGGTCAGGATACCTGTGAACTCGTTACGCACTCTTTTATATTGTCCGAACATAAAACCGATCTCGCGTCCTCCTACTCCTATATCTCCGGCAGGAACGTCAGTATCAGCACCAATGTGTTTAGAAAGTTCGGTCATGAACGATTGTGTGAACTTCATTACTTCATTGTCTGATTTTCCTTTTGGATCAAAATCAGAGCCTCCTTTACCGCCTCCCATAGGAAGTGTGGTCAACGAGTTTTTGAAAACCTGTTCGAAAGCCAAGAACTTTAAAATAGAAAGATTCACGGAAGGATGGAAACGCAGTCCGCCTTTGTAAGGGCCGATGGCGCTGTTCATCTGGATACGGAAACCTCTGTTAACCTGAAAACGTCCGCGGTCATCCATCCAAGGCACACGGAACTGGATCAAACGCTCCGGTTCTGCAATACGCTCAAGGATCTTTGCATCTGCATATTTAGTGTGTTCCATGGTGTATGGAATAACTGCCTCTGCAACTTCCATCACTGCCTGAAGGAACTCAGGCTGGTTAGGGTCCTTAGCGCCAACTTTCGCCATGAACTTCTTGATCTCGTTCTCCACCTTGCTGTGTCCGTTTGTTGCTTTACCTTTTGCTGGTTTTACTACTGTTGTAGCCATAAAATAGTTGGTTTCTTAGTTTCGTAAATGGTCATCCCGCCCATACCTAAAGGTACATTCGGGCGCGTAAAAGTAAAATTATTTTGGAACAAGAAAAGGCATTTTTTCTCTTTTTCGACGAATGAAAATATCATGATTTATGTCATTTTTTTGGCAGTTTTGCAACATGGCATTGTTTAGCACACAGGAGGTCGGGAAGAGCGGGAAGCTGGGTATATGGCACATTACCGAGACGATAGACGAACTCTTGAACATGAAAAAAATTTCGAAAGGGGACATAGCCATTCTTGAATCCTTTTCTTATGAAAAACGTAAAAAAGAATGGCTGGTTGCCAGGATCCTGACAGAAAGACTTTGCGGGGAGAAAGGTATTCAGATTCTATATGACGAAAATAACAAGCCTTCTCTAAAGGGTTCAAAAAAGCATATATCGCTTTCTCATTCACATGATCTTCTGGCAGTGATCCTGGATGATACCCCGACAGGAATTGATATTGAGCTTGTCAAACCAAATATCTTAAAGATAAAAGACAAGTATATGAGCGATGCGGAGCTGAAAGCCCTACAGAAAGACAATCAGGACGAGCAGCTCACCGTTTTCTGGTGCGCCAAGGAGTCGCTCTATAAATTATACGGCAAGAAAGAACTGGAATTTAAAAAAAACCTGCTGGTTGAACCGTTTGAATACCTGGGACATGGAAAAATAAGGGCCAATATCCTGCTTAACTCATCAAAGCAGGAATTTGTTCTGCACTATGAAAAAATGAGCGTTGAAAGCAGGGATTATATGATAACCTATGTCCTACATGAGGATTAGTATTTTTGCATCAGCATTTTTGAAATGAATAAGAGTATTTATGCATCCGTGCTCAGCAGCAAAAAGAAAGGTAAAAAACTTTTCTCCGTGCTGGTTGACCCTGATAAATTTTCTCCGGAAGTAATCCGCGAAGCAGATAAAGCAAGGGTTGATTTCATTTTCATAGGAGGAAGCCAAGTAAAGAACGGAAGCTTTCACAGGTGTGTTGCTTCCATTCAAAAAATCACAAATATTCCGCTCGTCATTTTTCCCGGCAGCAGGGAACAGGTTTCTGAAAAAGCGGATGCGATCCTACTGCTCTCACTTATCTCGGGCAGAAATCCGGATTACCTGATCGGAGAGCATATTCAGGCAGCAAGACAACTGAAAAGGTCAAAACTTGAGATCATTCCCACGGGCTATATTTTGATAGGAGGAGGAAAAAAAATATCTGCACAGGCGGTTACGCGGACTTCTCCTATAAAAAGTTCAGATAAAGGCCTCGCTGTATCCACGGCGATCGCAGGCGAACTGCTGGGCATGAAAATGATCTACCTCGAAGCGGGAAGCGGATCTAAAACGCCTTTGAGCTCTTCGCTTGTAAAGGAGGTAAGAAAAAATATTTCCTGCCCTGTCATTGCCGGAGGGGGGATTGACACGCCCGAAAAAGCGCAGGCACTTTGCAAAGCAGGAGCTGACATGATCGTGGTGGGCAATGCGATCGAAAAAGATCATGGACTTATTGTGGAAATAGCAAAAGCCATACATTCGTATACGATTTAGTGGTTGGTTGATTAGTGGATGGTTTTGGTTCCCTCGTTTCCGGTTATCGTTTTCCGGAAAACATAGCAAACTAAAACGACTAACAGATAAACCAAAGACTAAAAACCAACAATTATGAACTGAATGAAACTCATCGTTATCTCTCCTTCCAAAAAACAGGAAAATGAAGTCCCTTTCCTAATCAATATGTTTGAGCAGGGTTTACCTACCTATCATATCCGAAAAAAGACATTTTCTACACGCCAGCTGAAAGAACTGATCGAAAGCATTCCTCAAAAATATCACAACCGCCTTGTGATCCACTCACACCACGAGCTTGCACTGAAATACAACCTGAAAGGAATTTATATTTCACGCTCTCACAAAAAAAGAAAGATCAGACTCTGGTTCTTTTTGAATTGGCTCAAACTGAGAAAGAGTAACCTACAGGTCTCTGTCACCTTCAGGAGTATTGAAAATGTATACGATTTTAATCCCCGTTATGACTACATCTTCCTTGCGCCGATTTTTGATACGTTGTCTGGAAATTTTCAATCTGCCTTTTCTGATTACAACCTCCGCCCCACTTTAAAAAACTCAAAGTATAATATTATTGCCCGCGGAGGTATTTCTGCAGACACTATTCAAAAGGCAGCTGAACTTGGCTTTAAAGGACTTGCCTTTTATTCGAGCATCTGGAAATCAGCCCAGCCGGTACTGGAGTTTACAAAAGCTAAGCAAAAATTTAAGGAACTAGGCCTACCGCTCGAGTAACTGGTAAGTACGATCCCAATCTTTCCACACTGCTTCATAGCCTTTAGCGCGTATCATCGAAGCAATTTCCTGCGGACTTCTTTCATCATGAATTTCAAACTGCTCCAGCGATTCGGGAGCGGAAGCATACCCACCCGGATTTGTTTTTGAGCCTGCACTGATGCTCGTGATGCCTAACTTAATAATATGATCCCTGAAATTCGGGCTCTCGCGCGTAGAAAGTGAAAGTTCTACTTCTTCATCAAAAATCCTGTATGCGCAGATAAGTTGCGTAAGCTCTTTGTCGCTAATCTGCCTCTCCCCGTCAGCCGGTTGGCTGTCGTCCCTCTCCTCGAGGAGAGGGGTTGGGGGTGAGGCGTGCGGTCGCAATCTTGGAAACGAGACCGAATATTTCGTTTGCCAGAAATTTTTTTCCAGATAATCCAAATGCATCGCGTTGAAAAAACTATCCGTACGCCAGTCGTCTAGTCCGATGAGAACACCCAAACCAATTTTATATGCTCCTGCCCTGCCCAAACGCTCTGGCGTGTCAATTCTATAGGGGAAATTTGATTTCTTTCCTTTTGTATGATGCAATGAATAATTTTCTCTGTGATATGTTTCCTGATAGACCAGAACAGAATGCAGTCCAAGTTCTATTAATTCTTTGTATTCGCTTTCTTCGAGCGGCTGTACTTCAATGGAAATATTTGAAAAGTGCGGGCGAATTAATTTTATGGCATTGGCCAGGTAAGAAACACCAACGGTTTTATTTGCTTCGCCCGTAACAAGCAGCACATGATCATAACCCAACGCCTTGATCACCTCTACTTCACGAAGTATCTCTGCATCTGTTAATGTACGTCTTGCAATTTTATTATCATAGCTAAAACCACAGTACGTACATATATTCTGGCACTCATTTGAAAGGTAAAGTGGAATATACATCTGCAATGTCTTCCCAAACCGTTTTTGGGTGATGCTATGGCTCAGCTGGGCCATTTCCTCCAGATAATCTGATGCGGCAGGCGATATCAGTGCTTTGAAATCTTCGAGTGTACGCTTTCCCCTTTTACCCAAGGCAAGCTCAACATCCGACGGATTTTTAGAATAGATGCTTTCTTTCACATCTTCCCAGTTGAGCTTGTTGAATATTGTTTCAAAGGTTTTCACTGCTCACAAATATAGTGAAGGTAAATTATTTCATACCTTCGAAGTATTAACATAAAAACCACACCATGCTGACAGGAATCCTTCACATCCACTCTATTCTCCGTTACATCCTTCTTATTTTTATTCTCCTTTCTATCTATAAATCATTCAGCGGGTGGTTTGGCAAGAAACAATATCTACCCGGAGATAAAAAAGTGGCTCTTTTCACTTTGATCTCAGCACATCTGCAATTAGTCGTTGGTCTTATTCTCTATTTTATCAGTCCTACCGTAAAAGTGGGCATGGCAAATATGGGTGCAGCCATGAAAGACCCTGCTCTTCGCTTTTGGAGTGTTGAACATATCTGCATGATGCTCATTGCGATTATACTTATTACCGTAGGATACTCCACAGCAAAACGCGCGAAAAACGATGAAACGAAGCACAAGCGTGTTGCTATTTTTTTCCTGTTGGCACTCGTTGTAATTTTTCTTGCTATTCCATGGCCCTGGTCAGCAGTGGCGAGAGGATGGATGCCGGGGGGTCAGTAGGCAATATACAGTAGACAATCAAACAGCCAATGAACAGCAAGCGAATTCCAATTACCGCCATTTGTCTACTGTCTATTGTATACTGTATACTCTTAAGTTCCTGTGAAAATAACTCTTCTCAAAAAAATACAGAAGTAAAATCAACCGGACTGTCCCTCTTCGAAAATAACTGCACCTCCTGTCACGGCTCAGATGGAAAATTAGGTGCGCTGGGAGCGAAAGACCTGAGCATTTCCCAAATGGAAAAAATGCAGATGATGGAAATTATCACGAAGGGGAAAAGCACCATGACTCCCTTTGGAAATATGCTGACCCAGGCAGAAATTGACTCCGTGGCCTCTTACGTTCAAACATTACGGAAATGATCCAGGGGAAAAGAGAAGGATCGTCGATGAAACGTGCCATTATGGTTGGCATCATCAATCAAAAACAAGACGAGGTAAAGATCAAGGAGTTTATGGACGAGCTTGCTTTCCTCGCGGAAACTGCCGGAGCTATTCCTGTAAAACGATTTACCCAGCAACTTTCAAGGCCGGATTCAGGAACATTTATCGGGAAAGGAAAAGCAGAAGAGATAAAATTGTTTGTGGACGCCAACAAGATCGATCTTATCATTTTTGACGATGAGATCTCTCCTTCCCAGCAGCGTAACCTCGAAAATCTTTTTGAGAAAAAAGTGCTAGACCGCACCGGGCTGATCCTCGAAATATTTGCACAACGCGCAAAAACATCGTATGCCAAAACACAAGTAGAACTTGCACAATACGAATATCTTTATCCCCGCCTGATGGGGATGTGGACGCACTTAGAACGTCAGCGCGGAGGAACCGGCACGCGAGGCGGGGCGGGAGAAAAAGAAATTGAAACAGACAGGCGTATAGTCCGGAAGAAAATTCATTTATTGAAAGAGAAACTGGTCGAGATAGACCGCCAGATGGCCACCCAGCGCAGGAACCGGGGAGAAATGATCCGTGTAGCGCTGGTGGGTTATACCAACGTTGGCAAATCTACTCTTATGAATCTGCTGGCAAAATCAGATGTGTTTGCAGAAAATAAATTGTTTGCTACACTCGATACAACAGTGAGGAAAGTGGTGATTGATCGGGTTCCCTTTTTGCTTTCAGATACAGTAGGTTTTATACGTAAGCTTCCGCATCAACTAGTGGATAGTTTTAAATCCACACTTGATGAGCTGCGCGAAGCAGATATTTTACTGCATGTAGTTGACATTTCTCACCCGGGTTTTGAAGACCAGATGAAAGAGGTGAAGAGAACCCTGCACGAAATAGGAGTGGGCGACAAACTCATTATCACTGTATTCAACAAGATCGATGCTGTACGAACCGGAGAACATGAAATTCACCGCATACTAAAAAATGAAAATGAAATTCTGAGAGGTGACGAAACCACCGATGATGTTGAAGAACCAAAGCCCATCTCTCTCGATGACCTCAAAAAAAGCTGGATCGCAAAATTATTTGAGCCTTGTGTATTCATTTCGGCCTTTACCAAGGAAAATATGAGTGAACTGAAGCAATTGCTTTTTGATACTGTAAAATCCATGCACATAGAAAGATATCCCCACCAGTTGCCTTTCTAATTTTTTTCTTTTTCTTTGCATTTAATCTGTGAATCTGTGGCTATTAAGCGTTGGAAAATAAAAGAATCTGCTCCGGCAGGCATCATCGAGCGCCTTTCAAAGGACGTGAAGGTCAATCCAATTATTGCAAATCTGCTCTGGCAGCGTGGTGTGAACACCTACGATGAAGCAAAATTATTTTTCCGGCCGCAGTTAGAACACCTTCACGATCCTTTTCTCATGAAGGATATGGACAAAGCGATTTCAAGAATTGAAAAAGCAATTTCTGCCGGAGAAAAAATTCTGGTGTACGGAGATTACGATGTAGATGGTACAACGGCCGTTGCGCTGGTGTATTCATTCTTTAAACAACTCACCCCCTCTCCCGAGCTGCGCTCCCAACCTGAGGTTGCCCCCCAAGGGGGAGAAGATAGGGCGCATGGCTCTCCCCCTTCGGGGGAGTTGGAGGGGGTGTGGTCCTATTACATCCCCGACCGCTATAAAGAAGGGTACGGTATTTCAACGGCAGGAATTGATTTTGCTGCAGAGAACGGCTTCTCCCTCATCATCGCGCTTGACTGCGGCATCAAAGCCATT
>JAHEYK010000045.1:2817-20794 GCA_023251625.1 Bacteroidota bacterium | reverse complement strand
GCGAAAAACTAAATACGGAACATTTGCAGCTGGACGAAGCCAAGAACAGGATCTTTACTGATGAGTTTGTGAAGATTACACACGGCGATGAAGTGATTTATGGTGATGGACTGGAATCAAATCAGGATTTTACCAAGTATAGGATCAAGAACATTAAGGGTTCCTTTAATCTGAAAGATGAAGAGGCGAAGAAAAAATAAGGATTCATATATTTGCAGTATTGTAATATGAAATTTTCTAAACCGCAAAAAGTAAAAGACCTTGCATCGCTCATCGGTGCCGAACTCGTTGGAAAGGCCGACCTGGTGGTGACCGGGATCAATGAGCTGAATGTTATTGAAGAGGGCGAGATCGGTTTTGTGGATCACCCCAAGTATTACGAAAAAACGCTGAACTCAAAAGCGGCAGTGATCATCATTAATAAAAAAGTAGATTGTCCTGAAGGAAAGGCGTTGTTGATCTCCGATGATCCTTTCCGTGATTTTAATAAACTTACCCAACATTTTCATCCGGCAGCCAAACTTCCCAAAGGGAAAGGAGCAACGATCAGCAAAACAGCCAAGATCGGCAAGAACACTTCTATTTTTCCGAATGTATTTATCGGAGAACATGTAAAGATCGGCAACAACTGTGTTATTTATCCGAACGTAAGCATCTATGATCATTGTACGATAGGTGATAATGTGATCCTGCATTCAGGAGTTGTGATAGGAGCTCATTCATTCTATTACAAAAAACGTCCAACCGGTTACGACCGCATGTTGTGTGTGGGTAGCGTTGTACTGGAAGATAATGTAGAGATTGGTGCTTTGTCAAGCATCGACCGGGGTGTTACCGGGGAAACTGTCATAGGCCGGGGAACAAAGATCGATAACCACGTACAGGTTGGACACGATACCAAAGTGGGAAAGAATTGCTTGTTCGCTTCCCAGGTGGGTGTTTCCGGTGCCTGTATCATTGAAGATGATGTGATTCTTTGGGGACAAGTGGGTGTTCCGAGTAAAATACGAATAGGCAAAGGAGCTGTGTTGCTTGGACAGTCCGCTCCGGCGAGAGATTTGGAAGGCGGAAAGACCTACCTGGGCAGCCCTGCCGATGAATCCATGAAAAAGTTCAGAGAACTGGCTATGCTTCGTAAACTTCCCGAGATCTTTGTAAAAATTGATAAATAAGTATCTCCCTCAGGCAACCTTTTCTGTGTTTTTAGCGTCTTATTGATGAAAACACTTTAATTTTTCCCCTGCCTACCGGCAGGCAAGTTCAAAATAGTTATTGTATCTTTACCTTTGAAACACTGCTGAAATGGCTGATTCAATAAGCACCAAATCAATGTCAAAGTCCAAATTACTGGAGGTTAAACTGGCTTCTTTGCTGGAGGTGACCAAAGCCATTAATTCGAATACCAAAACTCCGGAACTTCTTAAGATATATGAATCGGTGCTCAGGCATCAGCTCAATGTGGGCAAGCTGGTTCTGTATGCAAATGATGGTGGCTGGAAATGTCTTTTGAAATTTGGCATGGAAGCAACTTTCAACCCTGAAGAAATTGAACGCTATCTTTTGCCGCTGAAAGACATTACGCTGATGGACTCAGCCCCAACCGGTGAGTTCGTTCCCATTCAGAAAGCACTTCAGCAAAACAATGTAGAGGTGGTTATCCCGGTCTTTCATAAAGATCAGCCCCTTGCTTTTGCGCTTGTGGGTGATATTGACGAAGAGCAACTGGGTGTGGGAGCCAGCGTAAAACATTTGAACTTCATCCAGACACTGACAAATATACTGGTCGTAGCGATTGAAAATAAACGCCTTGCCAAAGAAGGCATCCGCCAGGCGGAAATGAAAAAGGAAATGGAAGTTGCTTCCCAGATGCAGCACATGCTTTTTCCTTCTGATCTCCCGAACGATGCACAATTGGAAATGGATGCGCTTTACATCGCACACCAGCAGATAGGAGGTGATTATTATGATTTTGTGCGCATCAACGAACAGGAAGTGGCCCTTTGCATGGCCGATGTTTCCGGAAAAGGAGTTTCTGCCGCGCTGCTCATGAGCAATTTCCAGGCGAACATGCGCATTCTTCTCAGTCGCACCGATTCTTTAGCAGATCTTGTTCGCGAGCTGAACGATAAAGTGAATGACACCGCAAAAGGCGAACGTTTCATCACCCTTTTTGTGGCTAAATACAATGTGGTCACAAAAATTTTTACCTATGTTAATGCGGGACACAATCCTCCTTTGGTTTTGAGTAAGGATGGTTCTATCAGTACCTTAAAGATCGGATGTACCGGCCTTGGCATGCTTGAAGACCTTAGAAAAGTCAAAGAAGGTGTGGTGAGCATTGAGCCGGGTGCTGTTCTTCTTTGCTATACCGATGGAGTGGTAGAACAGGAGAACGAAGCAGAAGAAGAATTTGGTGTGAAACGTCTCAAAGAGCTTTTGCAGTCCAAAGCAAAAGCCAAAGTGAAGGATATAAACACTTCTATCATTGAAAGCGTGAAAGAACACAAAGGTGCAAAGACCTATGTGGATGATATTGCTTTGCTTACCTGCCGTATCTTTTAGTTCCCCTGAGTTTTAATAATGCCTGATTTATGAGCTGTAATTTTCAGCTGTTTTGAGTATTTTTACTCATGTGAGCAGGGCTTTGAAATCTATTCAGACCTGCAACCTTTTCATAATAAATACGTACAATAACTTTGTGAATTTTTTAAATAAGCGCTCCAGGTTTTTAACGGTGCTCATTTTTACAATAAGCATAGGTTCTGTACAGGTTACAGCAGCTCCTAATGTCACTATGGCCAATAACGGGAGCCAGATCGCTGCGGCCAATGTAGCGCAGGGAACTTATCCGGTTATACTTCATCAGATATCGATCACCATCAGCGGTGTTGGAACTTCGGCCATTTTGCAGGGTATGCAATGTGTTACAACAGGCTCTTATGTTGTAGCAGATATCGCTGCCCTGAAAGTAATATACTCCACCAACTCCACACTGGATGCCGGTGATGTTACGCTGAGCAGCATTACACCTGCCGTTGCGGGTACACAAACATTTACTTCCTGGACCAATCAGACAATAACCAACCCCTCCACCGGATATATTTTTATCACTGCGGATATCTATGCAGGTGCAGTGCCGGGACATACCATTAGCGTGAACGCACTTGCAACAACAGATCTTACCTGGAACTGGGGAAACCTCTTCGGATCTTCAACAGCAGGAGGACTGCAAACAATTACAGGTTCGGTTTACAGTCTCACGTATGTTGTTACCAATACAGGAGACAACGGAGGGGTAAATCCTGCTGCAGGTGCCGGTACAGGAACATTGCGCCAGGCCATTGTAGATGCAAATGCGCACGCAGGGGCCGACCTGATCACGTTTAACCTGGGAGCTGCCGGACCTTATACGATCACGCTCTCGGCTCCGCTGGTTGTTCAGACAGATAATCTGGGTGTGACCATCCATGGCTGGACGAACACAGGGAATAACGGAACTCAAAATACGAATGCAATATTCACCTCCGGGCTTAATCCGGTTTACAAAGTGATCATAACCGGTACGGCTGCAGGCGTGGATCCCCTGCTTTCGCTCACAAGCAACAACAATGTTATCAAGGGGATCGTGTTCCAGAACTGCGCTTCCGCAGGCAAGCTGATCTCGATAGCGGGTGCCAGTAACCAGATCCTGGGATGTTATATCGGCATGACCAGCGGAGGAGTTACCAGGGGCGCATCTAATTCCACCTATGGTGTGTATATAAACAATGTGGCGAACAATATTATCGGTGACGGCACAAGGGCGGGTGCAAATTTAATTTCAGGAAACGATAACCGGGGAGCCGGAGTTTATATAACAGGTGCAAGTGCAACAGGGAATGTTATAAAAGGGAATATTATCGGTCTGCAGGCGAACGGAACTACCCTAGTTGCGAGCAATAATCAACTGTACGGTGTGCAGATAACATCCACTGCCGGAGGCAATACGATCGGGGGGACCGGCACAGAAGACGGGAATCTGATCTCGGGGCAGTATGGGTATTACGGAAATCCCGGAACTAAATATTACGGAGCTGGGGTTTTTCTGAACAGTACAGCTGCTGCCGGCAATACAGTGATAGGGAACAGGATAGGCCCACAGCGTGACGGGGCAACAGCAGTGGCATCCAATACCCAGCATTACGGAATTTTTATTTCAAACTCCCGGAATAACACCATAGGAGGGAATTCTTCGTCCTATAGGAATGTTATTTCTGCAAACGGACCTATCGCAAGTACATCGTTCCCAACTCCTACTATTTGGACGGCCGGCATTTTAGTTCAGGGAGCATCATCTACAGGGAATACGATAAAGGGAAATTACATCGGACCTAGTGCCGATGGCACATCCTATATCACCAGTGCAGAACAGTATAAAGGCATACGCTTTAATTCTGCCGGAACCGGAAATACAGTGGGCGGAACCGCTGCCGGTGAAGGAAATGTCATATCGGGTAACAGATGCGATTTCGGAGGTAATTGCGGTGAAGGAAGAGGGATCATGATTTATAATACTTCTTCTGTGACAATCGTTGGAAATATTATCGGATTGCAGGCTGACGGAAATACCCTACTTGTTTCAGCCCCTACAGAAAAACAGTATTACGGCATTGAGATCGACAGTGCTTCTTCAAATAATATTATTGGAGGTAATATAGCAGGTGCCAGAAATATCATTTCAGGAAATTCAAATGCAGGCATCGAGATCGATGACATTTATCCTTACGGAGCCGGATCTACCGGAAATATTATAAAAGGCAATTATATCGGACTGCAGTCTGATGGACTCACGCAGGTAGCAAGCAATATACAGTTATACGGTGTGGTTCTTAATGGCGGCTCAGGAAATACGGTGGGCGGTACCGCCTTGGGAGAACGAAATATTATTTCAGGCAACAACAGTTCAGGAATAGTGCTCGGATCCAATTCAAATACCATTACAAGAAATATACTGGGTTTATCCAAGAACGGCACGGTTGTTAGTTCAAGTACTCAGTTCTACGGCATCAGCAGTCAGGCCTGCAGTAGCAATATCATAGGAGGGAATTCTTCTTCTTATCGGAATGTTATTTCAGGCAACAGTTCAGCAGGAATTTATTTTATTTCAGGAGCCGGTTCGGGCAATCTCATCAAAGGAAATTACATTGGAACAGACACAACGGGAGCAACTGTCATGGGGACGCAGGGCACGGGAATATACCTGCAGATCAACGGTTCAAATACGATCGGAGGTTCCGGGGCAGGAGAGGGGAACGTCATATCGGGAAACAGCACAGGCATTTCTCTTAACTCAAGTAATTCAAATACAATTCTCAGGAACATCATCGGGCCCCAGACCAACGGAACCAGCCTGGTTGCGGGTAATCCTCAAAGCATAGGGATCTATTTTTCTGATGCCGGCAGCAATACGGTCGGTAATACGACATCTGCTAACAAGAATATTATTTCAGGAAATAATCTTTATGGAGTATATCTTTCGGGATCACTTTCATCAAGCAATATTTTTCAGGGAAATTACATCGGGCCGGGCTCCGGTCTAGCTGCGGTAGGAGGTTCAGCTCAAATAAACGGTTTTTATTTTTTTAACGGTGCATCAAATAATACGATCGGAGGTACTGCTGGAGGTGAGCCGAATGTGATCGCATACAACACAGGTGATGGTATCTACATGCTCATGACCACCTGTACGGGCAATAAGATCAGCGGTAACCCCATCTACAGCAACAATGCATCGGGCAAGCAGATCAATCTGAATTACGGAGTGAATCAGGGTAACAACGGAAGGGCTGTCCCGCTGCTTACCACTGCGACCACTGCCACCATTGCAGGCGCAACCAGTCCTGCCTGTATCTCATGCACGGTCGAGATATTTAAAAACACTACCGGTGGAGCTTATGATGCATCTACTTACGTTAGTTCTGTAACCAGTGACGGTGCAGGCAACTGGACGAAAGCGGTAGCCCTTTCGGCAGGCGACAGGGTCATGGCTACCGTGACTGATGGCAGCAACAATACCTCTGAATTTTCTTCTCCTTCCAACCCTTTGCCGGTTGAGCTGCTGAGTTTTTCCGCAGAGTGCGGTTCGGGTAATGAGGTAATATGCAGATGGGAAACAGCTATGGAGACCAGCAATGATTTTTTTACGGTGGAAAGGACCTCAACTCCAGGGGGAAGCTGGTTTGTGCTGGGTACTGTAAAAGGTGCCGGCAATTCATCTACCGTTCACAGTTATTTATTTGAAGATGTGATGTTGTTCCCTTCTGAAGAAGAGATCTCTCCCTTGAGGTATTACCGTCTGAAGCAAACAGATTTTAACGGGCAGTTTGAATATTTTAAACCGGCTTCGGTATTTTGTGATGAAAGCAAAGGGGGGCTGAATGTGTTCCCTAATCCTGCCAACAGCTCCGATAATATAAACATGACCATTGACGGAGAAAAAGAAAAACAAATACTGGTCGTGCTTTATGATGTGGAGGGCCGCGAGACCTTTTCAAAGCTCTTTGTCAAAGAAGAAGGTAAAAACCTGTATACGATGGACCTGGAAGGAAAGATCGCTCCCGGAATATATTTCATCAAGGCATCTTCCGATGATCATACGCTCTCTAAAAAAATAGTGGTTAAATAGATGCCCGGATCAGTCTGCCAGTTTCTCTTCCTTATTTTTCCCGGAACTCTCGCTGATGTCCATCACCACCAGCATGGCAATGAATCCCCAGAAAGGAGCCGCTGCTTTATCGGTATCGAGGAAGTTGTTCAGCGTTCCGTGAATGAAATAAGTGATCAAGCCGAGTGAAAGAGCCATGGCAAAAAGGCGTATCCTTTTATCTCTTGCACGATAGATCAATTTTGCAGCGGTCAGCAGAGTGGTGATAACAATTGCAAGTACAGACAGAAGCCCCAGTACACCTGTCTCCGTCAGCGGACCAATGTATTCGCTGTGAGCATTTCCTATTTCTCCAAAGTTGGAAGAGATCACTGTTTTTTCGGTAGAGATCTGAAAAGGTGCGTATTGAAACTGAAAGGTGCCGGGCCCCCATCCGAAAAAGGGTTTTTGATTGAACATTCGCATGGCCGATGCCCATTTGTTTAAACGTTCTGTATTGGAAGGGTCAGAGGTTACGTTTGTAATGGATTGCAGGCGTTGCTCAAAGTCCCTGTTTTTTGTATTCTTATACCGTGCTGATTCTAATTGGATCGTGATCTCTTTTTCATAGACAAAAAGGAGCGCGACAAGAACCCCTATCATGGCAAGGATGGTGATAAGACGGATCCTGAATAAATACATGATCAAAGCTGCTGCTGCGCCTGCAATACTTAGCCACGCGGCGCGGGTGTAGGAAAATATCAGCCCCACCGTAAATATGAGTAGTATAATGAATGAGGCGGTCCTGAAATTCCGGGCAGAGTCTTTGTCAAATGCTAAAAAGATAAGTGGGGGAAGATACATGGCAAGCATCGCTCCATATGAAGTATGGTCGCTGTAAAAAGGATTCATGGCAATATTCGCAGATGTTTCCGAAAAGTTATCTATTGCATGGTTGGCAAGTGTGTAAATGATCACAATGGTTAATGAGGCCACGTACAGCCATATATGCCGGGCCATATTCTTTTTTTCTTTGAATAAATGGATGGCCACAAAATAAAAAGGTACGATCAGCCATAAGCGCGACAAAAGAAACTTCCACGATATAGCAGGCAAGGTGCTGGTAATACAGGTGAAAAATATCCATACGAGATAAAAAATTATGGCCAATGTAACAGGATGAAAGAAAACTTTCCGGTCTACTTTTCCTTCATAGAACAATCTTAAAATATAAATGATCATTACGCCAAACAAAAGTGGCTCCGTAGGCATGGAAATTGCCGCACCGAAATCATACTCTTGCAGTATCACAGAGAGCGGGGTGAAAAATACGATGGCAAGTAAAAGAACATCCAGTGCAATAAATGCGGTAAGAGTTATCAGGAGTACAACAGGGGCCAGCATCACCCAGTATATTTCCCTGGCAATGAAAAAGGTATTCAGCACGATGAACAGCGTGCTCAAAGTCATTATCCATCGGAGTTTTAGCTGGTCGGTCATTGAAATTACCCCTGCCCTAAAGGGAGAAGGAGTTTGTTGTTGCGCTATAATTCTCTTTCATTTTTAATGCTACGTCTGGTTCCCCTTTAGGGGTTAAGGGTCAGGCCTTTTATTTCCATTCCTAAATTATAGAACACAAAACTCCATACATCGGCCCATTCTTCAATTTGTTTGGATGTTGGTTTTCCGGCTCCGTGACCGGCTTTTTGGTCAATACGTATGAGAAGAGGGTTGCTTCCTTTTCCTTTTGCCTGCAAGGTTGCACCAAACTTAAAGGAATGTGCGGGCACCACGCGGTCATCGTGATCGCCGGTCAGTACCATGGTGGCAGGATATTCAACTTCTTTTACGTTGTGCAACGGAGAATATTTCACCAGGCAATCAAACTGTGTTTTGTCAGCGCTGGTCCCGTAATCGGTCGCCCAAGTATATCCGATCGTGAATTTATGGTAGCGAAGCATATCCAACACGCCAACACCCGGCAAAGCTATTTTCATCAGGTCAGGGCGTTCGGTCATCACAGCCCCGATCAGCAAGCCTCCGTTCGAACGGCCATGCACGGCTAATTTTTGTGAAGAAGTATATTTTTCTTTGATGAGATATTCAGCGGCACCGATAAAATCGTCAAACACATTTTGTTTGTTGCATAAAGTACCTGCCTTATGCCATTCTTCTCCGTATTCTCCGCCTCCACGCATGTTGGCTACAGCATATACGCCTCCATTTTCCAGGAAAGCAACCGAGTTCGTGATGAAGCCGGGTTTAATGCTGATGTCAAACCCTCCGTAACCATACAGGAAGCAGGGATTGTTTCCATCCAGCGCAATTCCTTTTTTGCAGGTGATGATCATAGGAATTTTGGTCCCGTCCTTGCTCGGATAGAACACCTGTTTGCTTTCATAATCATCTGATTTGAAATCAACATTGGGTTTGAAAAATACGTCACAGCTATTTGACTTCATGTTGTATTTATAGATCGTTGCAGGAGTTACATAGTTGGTAAAGGAAAAAAATGCAACGCTGTCTTTCATGCTGCCTGAGAAACCGGCAACGCCCAGTGGAGGAACAGGTACTTCTTTTTCCATTTTTCCTTCCGTGTCGTACACGCAGATCTTATCTGTCACATCATGCAAAAATGTTGCAACAATTTTCCCGTTGCAAAGTGACACACCTTCGAGAGGGTCATTGCCTTCGGGAATGATCTTTTTCCAGTTCTCCGGTTGTGGTTTTGCAGGGTCAATCATCACGAGCTGCCATTTCGGCGCGCTCGCATTTGTACGGACAAGCAGCATGTTGCCGATGTTGTCAACGAGGTCGTAATCGTTCTTAAAAGAAGTGTCAACTGAGATCCAGGTGCTGTTTGGTTTTGTCATGTCTTTGAATGCAAACGAGCTTCCGCTGGTAGATTCTGTTCCCCATAGTCCCATAAAATGTTGGTCGTCCGTCACATTGATCGCGTATCCGCGACCCGGATGTTTTTTGTCTTCATACACCATTTCATCTTTTGCCTGGCTGGTTCCGAGCTTATGGAAATACGCTTTATTGTTCTCGTTCTTTCCGGAATATGCGTGACTGGTTGGAGCAGGATAGGTGCTGTAATAAAAGCCGTCTCCCTTCCAGGCTGCCTGGGAGAATTTGATCCAGTGCAGCGTGTCAGCCATCACTTTTCCATTCCCTATTTCCATCGTTACGATATCGTTCCAGTCTGAACCTGATTTTGCAAGATTGTAGGCAAGGTATTTTCCATCCTCGCGGATGCTGATACCTGCCAGTGATGTGGTTCCATCGGCAGAAAGTGTATTGGGATCTATCAGAACTTTGGGTGTTCCGCTCAAACCTTCCTGCACATAAAGCGGACTTTGATTTTGCAGCCCATTATTTTTGTAGAAGAAATAATATTTCCCGCGTTTGAAAGGAGTGGTGAACTTTTCGTAGTTCCACACTTTCGTCAGACGGTCTTTTATCTGCTGACGGAATGGGATTTTAGCAAGATAATCGTAGGTAACTTTGTTTTCTGCTTCCACCCATTGTTTGGTCTCTTCTGAATTATCATCTTCCAGCCAGCGGTAGGGGTCGGCTATTTTTGTTCCGAAATAATCATCAGTGGTATCCACTTTTTTTGTTTGTGGATAAGGCAAATGATCAATGCTTGCCTGTTTTTGTTGGTTTCCTGCACAACCTGCAAGAAAGAGGATGGAGGAGAAGAAAAGTACTTTTTTCATGGATAAAAATTAAGCGGTAAATGTATAAAATTACCCGCCAGTCTGCCTGTAGCCCTAAGAGAAAAATTACTCTATTTTTGTCAAAATTTATTTTATGAAAAAGTTTATTCTACCCATTTTTATTGTTGTTTCCCTTTTCACTTCATGTGGAAACAATCAGCAAGCTGCTCAGCCAACTAATCAATCACCAACGCAAAATATGGATACCTCATTCGACCGGTACAAAGAAGCATTTATAGAAAATCTGTGGAAGATGTATCCGGGATGGGCTTCTTCTCAGGGCTATCACAAGTACGATAGTGTTTTGGTTGTTCCGGATGATGCCTACCATCAAAAAGAAATTGCTTTTGCAAAACAGAATTTAGATTCACTCAAAAAATTTGACATTTCTAAATTATCATCCTCCAACAAGACCGATTTCCATATCCTGGAAAATGCGTTGAACGGTTTTATTTTTAATGTGAACGAGTTTAAGGATTATGAATGGAACCCGGCCTCTTACAATGTGGGAGGAACGTTTGCGGACATCCTGCAGAATAAAAATGAATCCAATGAAGAAAAACTCAGGGTGCTTTATCTGCGCATGGCCAATATCCCTGCTTACTATGCGGCTGCGAAAAAAATGATCAAGAACCCAACGATCGAACACACGGACCTGGGCATAAAACAAAATAAAGGAAGTGTGGATGTATTCAAGGGAATGATGCTTGATTCTCTCCGGAAAACTCACATGGGAGCGCACGAAAGCCAGATGATCGAAGCAAGAATAAATGAATCTGCAAAAGCGCTGGAAGAGTATGCTTCCTGGCTTGAAAAAGAAGTGAAGCCTGCATTGAAAAAGGAGACTGCAAAAAGTTTCCGTATCGGAAAAGAGTTATACGAGAAAAAATTTCTGTACGACATACAATCGCACTATACCGCAGAAGAAATTTACAAGAAAGCAGTGCAGCGCAAGGATGAAATCCAGGCAGAGATGCTGAAGATAACCAAAGAAATATTCAATAAATATTTTCCGAACGTTCGCATTGCCAACGGGTTTACAAAAGAGCAAACCAAAATGCTTATAGATGAAATTTCGAAAAAGCATGTGAAAGCAGCTGATTTTCAGTCGGAAATCGAAAAGCAAATTCCTATGCTCACACAGTTTGTGAGCGATAAAAATCTTCTTTTTATGGATCCTAAAAAACCGCTTGTAGTTCGTAAAGAACCGGCTTACATGGCAGGAGTTGCGGGAGCTTCGATGTCTTCGCCCGGTCCGTACGACAAAGAAGGAAATTCATATTACAACGTGGGGTCTCTTGCAAATTATTCTGCCGAAGAAGCAGAAAGTTATCTGCGTGAATACAATTATTACATCCTGCAGATACTAAGCATTCACGAAGCGATCCCCGGCCATTATGCCCAACTCATCTACAGTAATCAATCACCTAGCATCGTCAAAAGTATTTTTGGTAATGGCGCGATGGTTGAGGGGTGGGCCGTTTATTCAGAACGTGCCATGCTTGAAAGCGGGTTCGGCAACAACGAACCGGAAATGTGGCTGATGTATTACAAATGGCATCTGCGTTCGGTATGTAATACCATTTTGGATTACAGCGTGCATGTGTTGAACATGAGCAAAGAAGAGGCTGTGAAATTTCTGGTGGAAGATGCTTTCCAGCAAAAACAGGAAGCTGAGAATAAATGGAAGCGCGTTTCCCTCACGCAGGTGCAATTAACGTCCTACTTTACCGGATATACCGAGATATATGAACTGCGCGAAGAAATGAAAAAGAAGCTTGGCGATAAATTCAACCTGAAGGAATTCCATGAAAAGTTCCTTTCTTACGGAAGTGCCCCCGTTAAGTATATCAGGGAATTGATGCTCGAAGAAAAGGCCGCGAATTGATACCCGATTTCCGGGTGTTTTGGCTATATGCCAGAGATATTTATTTATCCATTGGCCAGGCAACCTTTTCGCAAATGTTACGTCTTTCCTTATAGAATAGGGGAAATCCCCCTGTTTTTGTCGATAAATGCAATAAAAATGAGCTTTTAGTGTTGTTTTTATTGTATATTTTTGCAAGAATAATATATACATACACAAAAGGATGTTGCTCTCACCAGGAAAGACATCCCTGATAAGCCTGAAAAATGAAACATCTGTTTTCTTTAATTTTTTTCTTCTCGATCTTATTGGCCTCTTTTGCTCAAACTAATCCTACGCCGGGTGCGTGCGGTTCTTGTTCAGGTAAAAATCCTGACCCGATGAATGGAAACAAAACACTCGGACTGACCTATAGCAAATCAGACTGCGGCCTTAATTACGTGATGGCATCGCAAATAATTGAAACCCGTTATAATGCTTACAGTACGGCTACTCCCAAGAATTTGGGTACAGGGTTACCTACAACTTTAACCATTGCAGGATTACCGAATTGCTGCACTATCTTAAAAGCGTATGTATGGTATTTTGTTTCTTACATTGGTGCACCCCAGGCAAGCAGCGTTGTTCTTACCGCTCCTGCTTCTGCTGCAGTTACAACACCGGCAGTGAACATAGGACAAGATCAGGGTAAATGCTGGGGAGAAATGGGAACAGTTAATTACAGGGCAGACGTTACATCATCAATTAAAGGAAACGGGAACTACGGATTAAATATTACCGGCATTACCGGAACGGGAGGCAATTTTGCCAACTGGTATGATCAAATTGACGGAGCGGCATTGATGATCATTTACAAAGACAATGGAGCAACCTATCAGGGGTCAGTGGTTGTTTGGGACGGCACATTTACTCAGATAGGAGTTCCGGCAACAGTAACTATGACAGGTATCGGTGCCTGCGCTGCAGGAACCAATGCAAATGCATTCACTCTTTCATCGGATCACCAGGATAATATCAACGGTAATCTTCACCCTACGACCTTGAATGGCGTTACTGCAAATTTTCCCAACAAGTTCTGGTGCTATGACAAGGCAAATACAACCGTTACTGCTGGACAATCAACAGCTGTCTTTGGTATGGATGGGCCGGGAAGTGATTGTTATGACTGGGGAGTGATGGGATTGTATTATCAAACTACAACCTGCACTACTTGTGTTCCTGCTGCGGTTTCCGTAACAGTTACTCCAACTCCTTCTACGTGCGGTGCTCCCAATGGTTCAGCCGTTGCAACAGCATCCGGAGCGCCACAACCTTACACTTACAGCTGGAGCAACGGAGCTACCACTACCGCTATCAGCAATCTTACTGCGGGAAATTATACTGTGACAGTGACAGATGCAACCGGATGTTCTTCCACAAAAACATGTACGATCACTTCTTCTGTCGGGCCCAACGTAACTTTTACATCAGCCCCGCCAAAATGTTTTGGCAGTAGCAATGGTTCCGCCACGTTGAATGCAACAGGCGGGCAAACGCCTTACACATACGCGTGGGTAACAACACCTCCGCAAACGTCTCCTACTGCAACAGGCCTTGCTGCCGGCACGTATTCGGTGGTCGTTAGTGATGCATCGGGATGCAGCGCTACCTATACAACTTCAGTTACTCAACCTACCCAAGTTGCCGCTACCACTTCAGTGATTGCGAATGCTTCGTGTGCAGGCTCAAGCGATGGAAGTGCGTCAGCGGCCGGTTCGGGAGGAACACCTCCGTATGGATATGCCTGGACTCCGAACGCTCAAGCCACTCAAACAGCAACCGGTTTGACTGCGGGAACCTATTCGGTAATTGTGACAGATGCGAACGGATGTACAGCTCCGAAAACAGCTGTCATTACTGAACCTATTCCGATCAGCCTGACGCAAACACTTGTGAACGCATCTTGCGGAGCGGCCGATGGATCAGCGTCTGTTACAGCAACAAACGGAACAGGTGCATATACTTATCTCTGGCTTACATCTCCTGTGCAAACAACCCAGTCTATCTCAAACCTTTCTGCAGGAACGTATAATATATTGGTGACTGATGCAAGCGGATGTTCCAGTCAAATGGCAGTTACGCTGACAACAACCGGGCATCCTACAGCCAACTTTACAAACAGTCCGGATACGGTGAACTTAATGGATGCGCAGGTTTATTTTATAGATCTTTCCAATGGCGCTACCACCTGGGTTTGGGATTTCGGAGATCCAAACAACCCTGGAGGAAGTACCGTGCAGAACCCTAACCACACGTATTCCGATACGGGGATTTATTGCATCACACTTGTTGTAACCGATGCAGGAGCCGTTTGTACTGATACAGTCATTCACTGTTTGAAAGTAGAAGCACCATATACATTTTACATTCCGAATACGTTCACTCCGAACGGGGATGGATTCAATGAAATGTTCACCGGCTATGGAACCTACATTAAATCTTTCCAGATCAATATTTTTGACCGTTGGGGAAATGAAATATTTGAATCGAAAGACATCAATATCGGGTGGGACGGAACCGTTCAAAACGGCCGCAGTAAAAAACTAGTACAGGAAGATGTTTACGTGTGGAAGGTTACCGTAACAGATACAAACAACAAGGGCCATAATTATATCGGCCACGTAAATATGGTCAGGTAGTTTGGCCTTGAAATAAAATGCGGAAAATATTTTATATAGTAGTTCTGTTTTTTTTAATTCTTCGCTCTACCTATTCTTTTTCTCAATTACAGGTAACGCCAAACAATAACGCAACTCAGCTGGCACAGGCACTTGCTGGGCCCGGAGTGGTTATTTCAGGTGCAACCATGAATTGTCCCGATAACGGGCTTACCCCTCCTAATAAATCACACCCTTCCGGTACATTTATTGGAACGGCCAGTAACATTGGAATAGCAGGAGGAGTTTTACTTACTACCGGAACTGTTGACAGTGCCGTAGGTCCGAATTCTTCCGGCTGGATGACTGTGAACAATGGCGTTACCATCAATGACCCAGATCTGATGGCTATTGAACCGTTGGCGGTTCATGATGTATGTATACTTGAGTTTAATGCGGTTCCATCCTGCAGTACGCTTGCATTTACTTTCGCTTTCGGTTCTGAAGAATATCCTGAATTTGTGAATTCCATGTTCAATGATGCCTTTGGGATCTTTGTAACAGGACCCAATCCTTCGGGCCCTGCGTATACAGGATATAACATGGCTTTAATTCCAGCTACCGCCACTGCTGTTGCGATCAATAATGTAAACAATGGAACGGTTTGCCCTACTACGGGGCCTTGTATGAACTGTGCATATTATACGGATAACTGCAGCGGTACCACGGTACATTTTGACGGATTTACAAAACCGATCAATGTGACGCTCAATGTGAAACCATGCAACAGCTATCATTTTAAATTGGCGATTGCCGATGCCGGGGATAACGCCTATGACTCCGGAGTATTTTTTGCCATGCAATCGCTTGCCTGTAATCCATTGCCTGTTCTCATCGCAACAACATCAACTCCTTCGGCGTGTACTGCTAATAACGGTACAGCAAATGCAACTCCTACAGGAGGCACAGCCCCTTACACTTACTTATGGAATTCAACTCCTCCGCAAACTACACAGCTTGCCACCGGACTTCCTCCCGGAAATTATACAGTGACCGTAACAGATGTGACAGGATGTTTTTCAAATACAGGAACCGTTACTGTAGCCGGTAATGGAGGTTTTCCAACAACGGCTACACAAACCATGGTATCGTGTTTTGGAAGTAACGATGGAGGAGCGACTGTAACTCCGAACGGAGGCAATGCTCCTTATACTTACGCGTGGAGCACAACGCCACCCCAGACAGGGCAAACCATTTTAAATATTCCTGCCGGAAATTATACCTGCACTGTCAAAGATGTAACAGGTTGTATTGAAACTCAAACCATCACTATCACCCAGCCTCCATCCATTATTGCAACAATAACGAACACCGTGAATGTAACATGTCCTGGAGGCAAGAATGGTTCTGCGACCGCAAGTGCTGCCGGAGGTGCAAACCCGTATAATTATGTTTGGAATTCTACACCTCCCCAGGCAGGAGCCACAGCAAGCGATCTTCCCTCAGGAAATTTTATAGTTACTGTTACGGATGCCAACGGATGCACCACTTCGCAAAGTGTTACCATCACTCAGCCTGTTGCGATGTCATTACCTTCTTCATCTACCATCGCTTCCTGCGGAATGACAGACGGAACCGCTACGGTAAATCCATCCGGCGGCCAGGCCCCCTATACCTATTTATGGCTTACCACTCCTGCCGTGCAGTCAACACAAACGGCTAATAATCTTGCCAGTGGAACATATTCCATAATTGTAACAGATTCAAAAGGGTGTGCCCAGGTGCAAAGTGTTACCGTAGGAGCCGGTGCTCCGCCTGTGGCTGATTTTACATATAGCCCTGTGATCATTTCCATGCTTGATGCAGACGTATCCTTTACAGACCTATCGAACGGTGTGCTTGGCTCGTGGGAATGGAATTTCGGAGATCCTAATTCAGGTGTAAATGATTCTTCAAAAGCTCAGTACCCTTCGCATACATTCTCTGATACCGGTGTATATTGTATAACGCTTTCGATCGCAAATCCTACGGCACTTTGTTTCGATACGATCATCAAATGCCTGAGAGTAGAGGCAGTTTATACTATTTATGTTCCTAACACCTTTACTCCCAATCATGACGGTATGAACGATATCTTTCTGGCATATGGTACGTATATTAAAACATTTCACATGATGATCTTTGACCGCTGGGGAAACCAGATTTTCGAATCAAATGATCTTTATCGTGGATGGGACGGTTCCGTAAATAACAAAGGCAAGATCATTCAGGAAGATATCTATGTCTGGAAGATCGAGCTGACCGATACTGAAGGCGCGCCCCATACCTTTATCGGGCATGTCAACATGGTGAAGTAGTTGTTTATTTTATTTTCCCGCCCCCTTCAAAATATTTTCTGTAATAATCTTCATCCAGATCATCGATCATGACCCCTGCTTTGGTTGTGGCGTGCACGAATTTATTGTTCTGCAGGTAAATTCCTATATGGGAAATTTCTTTCGAATCTATTTTAAAGAAGACAAGATCTCCTTCTTTTAATTCTGACCTTGGAATTTTTTCACATTGTTCGTATAGAGCAGAGGAAGGGCCGCTGAGATCTCTTGCAAAGACCTCTTTAAATAATACGCTCGTAAACCCCGAACAGTCAATCCCCCTTTTTGTTTTGCCTGCGTATTTGTAAGGAACCCCGTACCAGTCATCAATAAAAGAATACAGTTTTTTATTGGCGATGTCTTCTTTGTTAACTCGCAAAAGCTGAGCATATTTTTCTTCGGTTGTTTTATAAGAACTATGTGTTGTTGTATGCGGTGTTGCACATCCCAATGTTGATAGCAGAAAGATAAACAGTAAGATCCTTGATAATTTCATCTCTCAAAATTATGGCTGTAAACTCCCTTTAACGCATGATTCATGGTTCATTTTGAGGCGTGCTATGTTAATATCATCTGTGAATATTTCTTAAATTTGCAAGTATTTAACTTTAGACTTTTAACCTTAAATTCAGATTGTAAAATGGCTACCGCAACTGCCCAATCAAAGCTTGTTGAGCTACTTGGCTCCAATGCTGATAAGCTACTGAACCATACCTGTAAGGGAATTACTAAAGACCAACTTCATTTGCCGGGAGGAG
>JAHEYK010000045.1:0-2717 GCA_023251625.1 Bacteroidota bacterium | reverse complement strand
AAAATGGCTACCGCAACTGCCCAATCAAAGCTTGTTGAGCTACTTGGCTCCAATGCTGATAAGCTACTGAACCATACCTGTAAGGGAATTACTAAAGACCAACTTCATTTGCCGGGAGGAGATTTTGTAGAACGTATCTTTTCTCAGTCTAACAGAAGCGCGAAGGTCATTGATAACCTTAAGAAAATTTATAATCACGGACGACTTTCCGGCACAGGCTATGTTTCAATTCTTCCTGTTGATCAGGGCATTGAACACTCTGCGGGTGCGTCATTTGCTCCGAACCCTGCTTATTTTGATCCGGAGAATATTGTAAAACTTGCTATTGAAGGAGGATGCAATGCAGTTGCTTCTACGTACGGAGTTTTAGGCATTGTTTCAAAAAAATACGCGAATAAAATTCCCTTCATTGTTAAATTGAATCATAACGAATTTCTTACGTATCCGAATAAATTTGATCAGATCATGTTCGGAACAGTAGAAAGTGCTTACAATATGGGTGCCGCTGCTGTAGGAGCTACTATTTATTTCGGTTCTCCTGAGTCAGCCAGACAACTTACCGAAGTGGCTATGGCCTTTGAGAGAGCGCATGAACTTGGCATGGCAACGGTGCTTTGGTGTTACCTGAGAAACCCTGCTTTCAAAAAAGACGGTGTGGATTATCATAACTCCGCAGACTTAACAGGACAAGCAAATCATTTGGGAGTTACGATCCAGTCAGACATCATCAAACAAAAACTTCCTACAAACAACGGAGGTTATACCGCACTTAATTACGGAAAAACACATCCAAAAGTTTATTCAGAACTTTCTTCTGATAATCCGATCGATCTTTGCCGCTACCAGGCAGCAAACTGCTATATGGGAAGAATAGGATTAATTAATTCCGGAGGGGAATCAAAAGGTGCATCTGATCTTGCTGAAGCAGTTACAACAGCGGTCATCAATAAACGCGCAGGCGGACATGGACTTATTTCCGGCCGTAAAGCATTTCAGAAACCCATGAAAGAAGGAATTCAGCTACTCAACTCGATACAGGATGTGTATTTGTCTAAAGAAATTACTATAGCATAAACCACCCCACCCTGCCTCCCCGAAGGGGAGGAGGAAGTGAAACATTTAGTCAAACCCCTCTCCCCTTTGGGGAGAGATGGAGAGGGGTGATAAATTATGAGTTGGTACAACCGAATAGCAAAAGGCATCACCACCCGCACGCGGGAAAAGAAGGAAACAAAAGAAGGCCTGTGGCATAAATGTCCTTCCTGTAAAAAGATCCGCCCTGCCGATGAACATGTAAAGAATTTTCATGTTTGCCTGGACTGTGGCTATCACGACCGCATTGGCTCCAAAGAATATTTCGAGATCATTTTTGACAACAACGAATTTTTGGAATTGAATGCTGAACTCATGTCGGCAGACCCGTTAAATTTTTCCGACACTAAAAAATATACAGATCGTTTGGTTGATTCCATGAAGAAAACAGGGCTGAAAGATGCCCTGGCCACGGCAGCAGGAAAAGTAGATGGCAATGATCTCGTAGTTTGCTGCATGGATTTTACATTCATTGGAGGATCCATGGGAGCTGTTGTGGGAGAAAAAATTTCTTTGGCAGCAGATTTCTGCCTCGAACACAAGATCCCATTGATGATCATCTCCAAATCAGGAGGTGCGCGTATGCAAGAGGCCGCATTTTCACTCATGCAGCTTGCAAAGACGGCTGCCAAACTCACGTTGCTTCACGAAGCGGGTATCCCATACATTTCTTTGATGACCGATCCAACCACAGGTGGTATTACAGCCTCTTTTGCAATGTTGGGAGACCTTCACTTGGCAGAGCCCGGTGCACTTATCGGCTTTGCCGGACCCCGCGTTATCAAAGAAACGATCAAGAAAGACCTTCCCAAAGGATTCCAGACCTCAGAATTCCTTCTTGAGCATGGCTTCCTGGATATGATAGTGCCCCGCGGTGAGCTGAAAGTAAAGCTTGCGCAGTTGCTTCAGTATTTTAAGAATTAAAAATCTTCTATCCCTGTTTCTGTTGGCTGCAGCTTATGGCAGTAAATAAAATTTTCTTTGTCTTCAAACCAATCGAGTACTTCTTCTTTTTTTAATTCTAACTCTGACAGGGTTTCAAACCCTGTCAGAGTTAATCCGGCAATTGAGTTATAAGAAGAAAATTTCCATTCTTCTATTTTCTTAACTAATCCTGCCTCTTTAGGATTGAAATGGATGTAATGAACGAGTTTTCTCAGATATCTTTCATCGGTAATTCTTTTTCGTTTGAAGGTATGCATGAACAAACTCCCTTTCCTGCCTTGTTGTTTATTAAATGCTTTCGCATATCCATTAAAGAAATTGCTGAATTGCTTTGATAGTAAACCTTCAAGGTTTTCGGAAACCTTGAAGGTTTCGTTTAAAGATTCTTCGCTTTTTATTCTGACCAAAAAATGAAAATGATTCGGCATTAAGCAAAAGCAGAATGTATCAGCTATGTGAGAAATATATTGGTTATATTTTTCTAAAAAATAATGATAATTCTGATCGCTGAAGAATAATCGCTCACTGCCATTGGCTCTGTTATAAACATGATAAGTCCCATCCGGAATTAATATGGCTTTTTTATCCTGCATGGTTTTTTAATCCGAAAACCTGTCAGGGGTTTAGAACCCTGACAGGTTTGACAAATGAAAATTATTTCTTCTTGTACGAAGTAATAT
>JAHEYK010000135.1 GCA_023251625.1 Bacteroidota bacterium | reverse complement strand
TGAATATGCCGGCCATTACGCGTTCGTATAACAACATAAGCGGAGCTGTAGGAGCTACATACGATATCGAAGAACATTTGCTTCTTCGTGCGAACTACGCAAGTGGTTATCGTTCGCCTAACCTGAACGAACTCATGTCTAATGGAGTCAAGCTGGAATCGAGACATTATGAGATCGGAAACATGAAATTTGTAAAAGAACAAAATACCGAAATCGACCTGAGTGCAATATTTAAAAGCAAACATTTCTCGGTTGAAGTGGCGGCATTCATGAATGACATCATGAATTTTATTTTTCTCACGCCCCGCGGAGATAGTTTGCCAAGTACTATTGTAAGTGGCACGAACGTTCCGGTATACACCTATAAACAGGCCAACGCACAGATCAAAGGCGGAGAGGCAGGGATCGATATTCACCCTTCCGGAATTTCATGGATGCATTTGGAAGTGAAGGCTTCTACGATCACAGCCATGCGTACCGACAGCAGTTCGTACCTGCCCATGATGCCTACGGACAGGATATACGGCACACTGTATTTTAATTTTGGTCAATGTAAGAAGTTCCAAAATGTTTTTGCGAGGATCGGAACAGTAACCGCCATGGATCAGAAAAAGGTAGCACCAAACGAGCCCACTACGCCCGGATACACGTTGCTCAATGCCTCTTTTGGGGTTACCCGGTCAATTTGGAAGTTCAAGAATATTGATTTTGTACTGGCAGTTACCAACGCCTTGGATGTAGAGTATATGGATAACCTGTCACGCCTCAGACCTTACGGCATATCGAATCCCGGTAGAAGTATTAGTTTGAGCCTCCGGATACCATTTGATGTCAAAAAATAACAGTGTTGAATATGTATAGAAAAGTGAACTCTGCCTTAATGTCATACCTTCGTTATTGGTATAGTCATTGAGCAGATTCACTTATGGAGGATCCTGAGAAAAAGAAAATAGCCAGAAGTATTTTTTACCCGGCTCTTTTTGTGGGTATTCTCTGGCTTGTAAAAATTCTGGAGATTGCTTTTGGAATTGATCTGATACGCTTTGGATTGTATCCCCGTGCCTGGAGCGGTTTGATAGGAGTTATTACTTGTCCACTCATCCACAGCTCCTTCGCTCATCTTTTTTCGAACAGTGTACCGCTTTTTGTCCTGGGCTCTATTACCTTTTATTTTTACAGGCCTATTGCATTTCCTGTTTTCTTTTGGGTGTACCTTATGAGCGGACTCTGGCTCTGGGCTGCAGGAAGGGAAGCCTACCATGTAGGGGCCAGCGGATTGGTATATGGATTCGTTACATTTCTTTTCTTCAGCGGAATTTTCAGAAAAGAAAGATCGCTCATGGTTCTTTCCATGCTTGTCACATTTTTATACGGAAGCCTGGTGTGGGGAATATTCCCTATTCAACCGCAGATCTCATGGGAATCGCATTTACTCGGTTCATTAGCCGGAGTTATCACGGCATTTTATTTCCGTAAAGAAGGCCCGCAAGCAAAAAAGATCGAGTGGAATGATGACGAAGATGACAATGGTGAGTGGAAATTGGAAAATGAAGATCAAACTCCGCCTGAACCGCCTGTTGGTTAAAGAACGGGCTAATTCTGTTTTATATCAACTGCTTTGGAAAATAACAATAACATTTTTCCAAAAGCGGCCTCTACAGATCCGTCTTTGTTTTTGAGAGTTGCTTTGTATCGGTTACGTATCTCCGTGTTCAACGGAATAGTGGCTTTTATGCTCTTAACCGAATCGTCAATATCGGGTGTATTATTTGAAAAATTCGCAACGCTGAATGTGGTGAAATAACGCGTGGTATAATATTTTACTTCAGCATCATTTATCCGAAATGTTGCTTCAGACTTTTTACTTTTTATATGTACAAGGCTGTCCTTTGATCCTTTTTTAAAAATAGTGTAATGGGTCCCGCTTATCAAATCAAACTTTAGCTTATCATTGATCGATACAGGGTCTTTGTTCAGGTATTTTACCGGCTCAGGACTTATAATGAATATTTTTCCGTTATCGGGATCGTTCCTTTTTTCTTTGTTCAATAAAGCGGTGTCAGTCAGATAAATATTGCATAAGAGGTAGTAACTATCACCTCCTTTTGCTTTGTTTACAATACGGAAACTGTTTGCGCCAAGGGTTTGACTTTCTCTGCGAAGCCTGAAGTAGAGGTCAAATACCGTAATATCTTCTCCTTTAAGTTTTACCTGTGCAACAAAGTCGGATTTGAAAGTGTCAAGGCTATCTGTGAGAAAAAAAAATTCTGTAGATCCGGAACGGGGATGAAATTCCTTGCTTGATTTTTTAAGTACTTCAAACGTGAGCACAAAATTGCTAAGGCTGCAGAAGAAAAACAGAAGAACTGGTAAAAGCGGTCTCACATCCAATCAATATACAACCACCCGTTTAGTTGCCGCTTTATCTCCCGCTTTTAGAGCGATCGAGTAAACCCCGGTATGTAAATTCAGTTCTGATAGGTTGATGGATTGGTGATGTTCTCCTGAAATTTGTTTTTCCTTTACAAGACAGCTAACCTTTTTTCCGGATATATCATATAGGTCTACCCGGATATCAGAATTTTCATCCAGCGTATAATCCAGGGTCACAAAGTCACTTGCAGGGTTTGGATAAATATTTATATCAAAAGGTGTTTCGTCAACAGAAGCAATGCCTGTGAGGCTTTGGGTCAATGTCATGCTTGTTTTATTCGCTTTGTCTCCAGTGTCGGAACCGTTAAAGTTTGCTCCAATACATGCGCAATACAAGAAAGCGCTTCCGCTGGCAGGAGAGGTCCATCTGAAAGAGAATGTAGCCGTATTGCCTGATCCTGTAGGGGCCGTATGTGTGATATTGGTGGGCTGCCCGCTTGATGTCATTTTTTTGCAATTAGCAGTTACTACAGTTCCAAACGTGCCTTTATCAATGGCTCCTGTAGCTGCTTGTGAATTAATGATCTCCAGATCAAAACCATATTTTGGGTAGCTGCCCGAGCAAGTCACGTTGATCGTATAGGTAGTGGATGCCATGTATGTGTTGCCTGCACCGAAAGCAGGATTTGCTGTAATGGTGAGAGTAGGGGTGCTTGCACCACCGCTGTGACAACTGGTACAATAGGTGCCATCAAAGGGGGAACCAGTCTCAAAAGAAATACCATTCTGGCTTAAATATGTAAAAGCCGATATGGAGATCATTACGCAGACCACTAATAACAGGAGTATAATTTTTTTCATATCGTTAAGATATTAAACCACGAAGATAGAAATAGGATCTTTAACCCCCCAATAATAACAGAGGTTTTTTGTTAAAAATATCCCATTCTTAGGAATTGGAATCAGTTATTCAGCATCACGGGCATCACCAGCATGAGGATATCCTCTTCTTTGTTGCCGTTTTTTGAAGGAACCATTACTCCGGCACGGTTGGGACTGCTCATTTCAAATTGCACTTCTTCGCAGTCAATATTGCTGAGCATCTCGGCCAAAAATTTTGAGTTGAATCCGATCTCCATGTCATCGCCTTTGTAGCTGCAGGTAAGGCGTTCGTTGGCTTCGTTCGAGAAATCAAGGTCCTCGGCAGATATATTTAACTCACTTCCTTTTACCTTAAGGCGAACCTGATGTGTTGTTTTGTTGGCAAAGATCGAAACGCGCCTGATCGAATTCAGGAATGCTTCGCGGTCAACCGTCATTTTATTGGGGTTCTCTTTGGGGATCACTGCATCGTAGTTAGGATATTTTCCGTCAATAAGACGTGAAACAAGTAGGGTGTTCCCAAACGCAAAAGAAACATTTGTGTTGTTGTATTCTACTGTCACTTTTCCATCGCCCATTAAAATATTTTTCAGAAGGGTAAGTGGTTTTTTAGGGATGATATACGAGGTAGCCTTTTTGGATTTTGCATCACCGCGTTTGTAACGTACCAGTTTGTGTGCATCGGTAGCAACAAATGTAATTCCGTTTGATTCCAGCTGTACAAATACTCCGCACATAACCGGACGAAGCTCATCATTGCCTACGGCAAATAAAGTTTTAGAGATAGCCTTGCCCAGTGTGTTCACATCCATTTCGAATGAAGAAGGAGATTCTATTTCTGCAACTTTCGGAAAATCGTCTCCGTCATGGCCGGTGAGTTTGTATTTTCCATAGTCTGAAGAAATTTCAATCGCGAATTTTTTCTTGTCGATGGTGAAGGTGAGTGGCTGCTCCGGAAATGTCTTCAACGTATCCAGCAGCAAACGGGCAGGAACTGCAATGGAACCGGTATCTTTTGATTCAACCGGAAGTGAGGCGGTCATGGTTGTTTCAAGATCGGAAGCAGAGATCTTCAGTTCACCTTTATTCACCTGGAATAAAAAATTATCAAGTATGGGAAGCGCATTGCTGGTGCTCAATACACCGCTTAGTGCAGAAAGTTGTCGGGAGAGTGCTGAACTGGAAACAATAAATTTCATGTGAGTTGATCGTTATTTATTAGTGGTTATTTTCTGGTTACTAATTACTAATCCGTAATGAATATTACGAATGAGTATGCATCAGATTAGCAGCATTCGTGACAAATTCGTTAATCAGTATGCGTGTTGCGAAGTTAACTTTTAAAGGGCAGGATTTTTTTTGCTTTTCGCCTCATTTATGCACAAGTTGTACACTATTATTAAACAGAAGGAGGCGGCTCCAAACCCCTGTACTCAACGATAAACTTCTTGTCAAAAATGAGGATATAGCCAAGCACAAGCAAGGCTCCAAATACGCCTGCAAGTCCTGCTATGCTTCCGAAAAGCTCGTTGGGTGAGGCGATTAAGAGCAGTGTCATTCCCGAAGAAGCATTGATCATTCCGTGAAAAGCTGCAGGCCCTAATACGGTTCTCGTTTTAAAGCGAATGTAGGATTGCACAAACGACAAAGCGATGCAGAACAATACCATCATGCCAATCCCGATAACCGGGTAATTCGGAAAATTATGCCCCATCATGATGATGGGCCCGTGCCACAAGCCCCAGATAGAACCAATGAATAGGTTGCTTTTCCAGAAACCCCAGTGCTGCGTTTCTTTTTGTAAAAGTCCGCGCCAGCCAAGTTCTTCTCCCAGTGTGAAGGGTAAATTGATCGTGAACCCTACAATATAGGCCATTAGAATTCCAACGATCAACAGGACAGAAGCGAAATTGATGTTCATATTTTTCACCTGATCCATTGATAAAAGCCCGCTTTTACCTTGTGTTTCCAAAGTTTCTTTGATGAATCCCCAGAAGTGATCATTTGAAAAATCAAGATGCCCGAATTGTGGGATGTGAAATATATTTCCAAGTAAGCCCACCATCCCCAGAGAGCCGAGGAAACAAACGAGATAGAGCAGCGGTGTATAGAAAAACCCCCACTTTCGGGAAACATTTTTTATTGTCAAACCCAATTCAGCCAGGGTTCCGTTATGAAAAAATCGCTGAACAATGATCGCTGCAATAGCAGGCGCCGGCATGTAAAGAAGAGCAACGAGGGTAAGTGATTCAGCCGAGCCATAAAGCATATGCGAAAACCGCATATATAAAGCAGTTGCCCAGGCAATTCCGAAAGCAAATGTAAGGAACTGATTTATTTTATTCCAGTTGGTCTCTGGCATTACTTTTTGCTGGGAGGATTGATATTTGTCGTTCCCCCCTTTTTGAAATGTGAAGGCAATGGAAATAGTTTACCGAATACATAATATTGCAGCATCGCCATATCTTTTCCATCATTTATCAGGGCATACATGTGCTCAAGATCCTCGGTGATGTGTCGTCCTGTTACAGGATCTGTTTTATCTGACAGGGGATTTGGTTTAGCAAAAGTTTTTAGAATATGTGATTTCCCAACCCGATCTATTAGCGTGACGACATGCACAGGTGCGTTGTTCAGAACGGAGTCTTTTAATTTTGGTGGCAGATCATTCACCAGTTTTTCATAGGGCATATTTGAGTAGTAGGTGACGTATTGTTTTGCTTTCAGTGTATCAAAA
>JAHEYK010000044.1:15640-21216 GCA_023251625.1 Bacteroidota bacterium | reverse complement strand
TATTTATTCAGGTCATGATTGATGGTGATCACGTGGTTCTTTCCGCTATGCGGAGGTGTATAATCACCTTCTTTCGTAGCCCGCGACTTTTTAACCTTTAATTTAAAATTGTATTTATAGATCCATTCCGCGATCGTATCAATAGCAGGTTCGGGAATATATTTTCTAAGAATATTTTTGTTACGCTCTTCCTGGCTCATGTGCTATTTAAACAGATGAAATGCAACAAAGCTTGCTACATAAGCCAGCACTCCCATATAAATAAACTGAATGACCGGCCACCTCCAGTTTTTTGTCTCGCGATACACAACGGCCAGCGTACTCATGCACTGCATGGCAAATGCGTAAAAGATCATCAACGAAAATCCCACAGCAAAAGTATATCTTGGTCTTTTAGTTTCGGGGTCAATTTCTGAATACATTTTTTCGCGGATGGATTGATCGTTCGATTCATCCCCTACGCTGTAGATGGTGGACATGGTTCCTACAAAAACTTCGCGGGCAGCAAAAGAAGTTACCAGAGCTATTCCTACTTTCCAGTCGAAGCCGAGGGGTTTGATAGCAGGTTCAATGAATTTTCCGAGGATGCCGGCATAAGATGCTTCCAATTTTTCAGCAGCAACCTCACCCCTGCCTGTCCGGCAGGCAGGCCCAGCCCCTCTCCCCGAGGAGAGGGGAGTAAAGGAAGAATCTATTTGATGCTTTTTTTCTATCTGAGTAAACTTATCTCCAGGTGCATGCGATGCAAGAAACCAAAGTATAATGGAGATCGCAATGATCACTTTTCCGGCATCAAATAAAAAAACCTTTACACGGTCAATGATAGAAAGCATCACATTATTCCAGCGGGGAGAACGATATGGAGGAAGTTCCATGATGAAATAACTGCGCTCTTGGGATTTGATAATATACTTCATGGCAAAAGCAGAACCGATGGCCGCAAGAAATCCGATCAGGTACATGGCCATCAGCACCACGCCTTGCATATTGAAGAAGCCTAATTTTCTTTCTGCAGGTACAACCAGCGCGATCAGCAGCGCGTAAACGGGTAAACGTGCGGAGCAGCTCATCAGCGGGGTAACCATGATCGTGATCAATCTTTCTTTCCAGTTGCTGATGGTGCGTGTGCTCATGATGGCAGGTACCGCACAGGCAACACCGCTGAGAAGAGGAATGACGGAACGTCCGTTCAAACCGAACTTACGCATCACTTTATCCATGATAAAACTTACACGAGCCATATATCCGCTGTCTTCCAGCATAGCAATAAAGAAAAACAATAAAGCAATTTGAGGGACGAACACGACCACTCCACTCAATCCGGCCAGCACTCCATTAACGAGCAGGTCGGAGAGTTCCCCCTGGGGCAAATGCAAAGCCCCCCATTTGGAAAAAAATAGAAAAAGCATTTCGATCCATCGCATCGGGTAAGAGGAAATAAAAAATACCGATTCAAAAATCAAGAGAAGTACGATGAGAAAGATCAGGTAACCCCATATTTTGTGCGTCAATATTTTATCGGTACGTGAAGAAAAAACTTCCTCATCCTTTTTCATTTTTATTTTCAGGCAACCGGTTATGATCTCTGTAATGACGCGGTATCGTTCAATGGTTTGCTGTGCATCATTTTTGTCAGAAAGTATTTCTTTGGGAAAAATATCCTTGCTTTTAACTTCTGCAGGAGAAACAAGAGCCTCTTTCAACTCGTTGATACCTCGGGCCTGCCTCGCGCTGATCGGAACTATTTTCACTCCAAGTCTTTGCGCCAACAACTTATCATCTATCTCCATGCCCCGCTTTTCAACCACATCCATCATGTTGAGCGCTATTAAAACAGGGATCTTCAAATCAATGATCTGTGCCGCCAGGTATAAGCTCCTCTTCAGGTTGGACGCATCGGCAATAAATAATGTAAGATCGGGATGATCTACGTGGTTTTTATCCTGCAAAAGTTCAACCGCAATTTTTTCATCGAGGGATTTCGGGTTCAAGCTATAAGCCCCCGGAAGGTCCAGAAGATCCACAAAAAAAGTTTTTCCGGATGGGCCTTCAATTTTTACTGAACCTGTTTTTTTATCTACCGTAGCGCCCGGAAAATTGGCAGTGCTTTGATGAAGCCCCGTAAGGACATTAAAAAGCGTGGACTTGCCGCAATTGGGGTTTCCAATAAGTGCAACTTTCAATCGATCAGGTGAAGATGCGTTTTCCAAAAGACAAGATCATTTTACACCTGCCAATGATTCTTTTGAAAAGGAATCTATTGTAACAGATTTAATTATAACAGTAGATGCCTCTGCCTTGCGAAGCCCAAGAGTGTAGCCGCTCACTGAAATCGCGATCGGATCGCCAAAGGGTGCGATGTTCCGGACTTGCACCATTTCACCCGGCAGGCATCCCATTTCAAGCAGCTTGATAGAAATTTCCTTATCCGTAAAAGAATCAATGATAGCACACTCCCCCAAGGTGAGGTCTGCAAGAGTATGGGGAAATAATTTTGCTTTTTTCATAGCTCTGTAAAGGTAACTAAGCGACAGGCTATATTAATACCTAAAAGAGGGTATTCTCAGAACCAGCGTCATTGCGAGCTTGCCTGCGCGGTAGGCAGGTCCAGCGTTTCGCGGGACGAAGCAATCCAACAGAAAATAAATCTTGAAAATATTATTTCTTGCCGTACTTTACTTTAGGCTCTGAAAAAATGGTAAGTTTCGTTTTAGGATTTTGACGTGTATCCCAGAAACTGATCAATTCAACTCGTTTATCTGATTCTACTACTTGATAAAGCAATAGATTTTGTTTTGTTACCAAAACCTCAAAAATATTTTCTTTATCTGATCCTCTGAACAGGTATGGGTTCTGCACCAATAGGAAAATGACTTCTTCGGTACGTTTAATAAATCGGATTATTTCTTTTGATGTCCAGTGCCTGTTCAGGTATTCAACGATATTATCAAAAGTGGCTTCTGCTTCCGGTGACCAGATTACTTCGTAAGCCATTTCGCATATTTTTTCATTACTTCCTTATGCGATTTTCCTTCGCCACGGGTTAATTGTTGCCGCGCTCGTTTTACTGAGGACTTTTGTTCTTCACTGAGCTCATCCCACAGATCAGCCTTATATCCTGTTAGAATTGCTTTGACCTGTTTCAGGATCGATTCGCTGTTTACATTTAACAACGCTTTGGCGATTGCTATTTTTTCTGCCTGAATATTCATTGTCTTTAGTTTACTTTTTATCTATAACAAAGATAAAAATAATTCCAGCATTTAATGACTCACAATAATGCTATCTCAACAACTACATTTTTTGAGTAAGTGGTAAAAGAAGGCCTTAATTAATGCCCTTTTGACTTATTCCAGGAAGGGCAATCAGCGCATTTATTTTTGGGACGAAATATAAAACAGCCGGACAGCAAAGTGCAAATAATCAATGCTGCGAGAAAACGTTTATAGAGCTTCATATGCATACAAAGTTAAAACGAATTTTAACACAGATTATTTGCTAAGTCCCAAGGCATATACTGTACATCCCCTCTTGAGACTTGAAACTTGGAATTTGGGAATTGGGACTTTTTCAAATAAATTTCTCAAGGTTCAGAGTACACATAGTTATAGTATATTCTATACCTTCGCTGAGAGAATCATGTTAACCTACTTTTCCAGAACATTGACCCATATCGGCAGGTATTATTTACTGCTGACCCAGGTTTTCAGCAAGCCTGAAAAAGGCTCTGTTTTCAGAAAAAGGATCTTCGAGGAAATAGACAAACTCGGTATTGATTCTATTCCTATCGTCATTATCATTTCTGTTTTCATGGGAGCCGTAATGACCATCCAGGCCGCCTATGGTTTTCAAAGCCCTTGGGTCCCGCTTTTTGCCGTGGGCGTCACCGCACGCGATTCGGTGGTTCTTGAATTTGCTCCCACACTGGTGAGCCTCATCCTGGCCGGCAAAGTAGGTTCCAGTATCACTTCTGAGATAGGTATGATGCGCGTATCCGAACAGATAGATGCACTGGAGATCATGGGCGTGAATTCAGCCTCCCATCTTATTTTTCCAAAGATCATCGCAGCAGTTTTTATCACTCCTTTTCTCATTCTGCTGAGCATGTTCTTCGGCATCATGGGCGGGTTTCTTTTCGGGACCTTAACCGGTGTTGTAACCCCTTTCGAATACATTTATGGCATACAGTATGATTTTAAAACGTACAATGTCGTTTACTCCCTGATCAAATCTGTATTTTTTGCATTCATTATTTCTTCGGTGCCGTCCTACCATGGCTACTTCACCAAAGGAGGTGCGCTGGAAGTGGGATACTCAAGCACCACAGCCGTGGTGTACAGCAGTCTGCTGATCCTGATCTTCAATTTCATATTAACACAACTGCTGCTGGCATGATCGAGGCAAGAAACATTTCGAAATCGTTCGGACAGAAACAGGTCCTGAAGAATGTTTCGTTCTCGACAGAGCAGGGAAAGACCACGCTCATCATTGGTGCGAGCGGACAGGGGAAAACAGTTTTAATGAAATGCCTCGTAGGGTTGGAAGAAGTGAACAGCGGAGGTGTTTTTTACGATGGGCGGAATTTTTCTGAAATGGGCATCAAGGCAAGAAAAGCCATCCGCACCGAGATGGGTATGCTGTTCCAGGGCTCAGCTTTGTTCGATTCTCTTACGGTAGAAGAGAATGTTGCTTTCCCTCTCTCCATATTTTCCGATAAAAGTGAAGAAGAAAAAATGGAACGCGTTAATTTTTGCCTCAAGCGTGTTAACCTGGAAAATGTAAACAAACAATACCCTTCCGAGCTCAGCGGAGGCATGAAAAAACGCGTGGGCATCGCACGCGCTATCGTGATGAGCCCGAAATATCTTTTCTGCGATGAACCCAACTCCGGCCTTGACCCCATTACCTCGCACGTGATCGATGACCTGATCCAGGAGATCACCCACGAATATAACATTACCACCCTTATAAACACACACGATATGAACTCCGTGATGAACATTGGCGACAAGGTTATATTTATATACAAGGGAGAAAAATGGTGGGAAGGAAGCAGCAAAAATATTTTACAGGCCGACAATAAAGAGGTTGCCGAATTTGTAGGAACAGCTAAGATGCTGAAGCAGCTGCAGAAAAGCTAAACAGCCATGGAAAAATGGAAAGATGGAAGGATGGAAGACGGAGGCATCATTGATCCAATATTCCAACCTTCCAATGTTCTAAATTCAATATATTCGTAACCTCATTTAAATAAAAACATTTATTAAAATTATAGTCTCTTATGAATTTCCCTGCAAACCTCAAATATTCCAAAGACCACGAATGGATGCGCGTTGAAGGCAATGATGCATATATAGGCATCACCGAATTTGCACAAGGCGAACTGGGCGACATCGTTTTTGTGGATATAGGAACCCGTGGCGACACTCTCGATAAGGAAGCAGTGTTCGGAACTATTGAAGCCGTGAAAACTGTTTCGGACCTTTTTATGCCTGTAGGAGGAAAAATAATGGAAGTGAATTCCAAAATTGATACCAATCCTGAACTGGTGAACAAAGACCCTTACGGAGAAGGCT
>JAHEYK010000044.1:0-15540 GCA_023251625.1 Bacteroidota bacterium | reverse complement strand
ATTGAAGCCGTGAAAACTGTTTCGGACCTTTTTATGCCTGTAGGAGGAAAAATAATGGAAGTGAATTCCAAAATTGATACCAATCCTGAACTGGTGAACAAAGACCCTTACGGAGAAGGCTGGCTTGTAAAAATTGCGGTTACCAATGCTTCCGAAGTGGGTGCATTGATGTCAGCCGATGATTACAAGAAGATGATCGGGAAGTGATAGGTTATTGTATCAAACTGATATTTCCCTTCTTTCTTATTTTTTCTCCATTCGTAAAAGTTGCTTCGAGATAGTAGTTGAAGACAGCTGTGTCCAAAAATTTACCGCTATACATTCCATCCCAACAAATTTTTTGGCTAGAGGATTCGAAAACCATTTCTCCCCAACGATTGTAAATAACAAGGTGCATTGATTCTATACAGGTGCCCATCACACATTCAAAGTCATTTTCCATATCATTATTGGGAGAAAATGCATTGGGTATATAAATGGCTCCGCAGGAATCCCCCAGCGTGATCGTGAGACATGCGCTGTCAGTACAGCCATTGCCATCCATTACCAGTACACAATAATTTGTAGTGACGGTGGGCGTTGCAACGGGGTTTGGACAAGTTGTACAGCTCAATCCGGTTGCGGGGTTCCATTGATACGTCCCTCCTCCCAATGCCGTAAGGTTGGTGCTTTGCCCCTGTGAAATTGTGACACTGCTCAGAGCCACAGCCGTTGGAATAGCATTTACAGTTACCATGCCACTGGCGGTACTCACACAATTCCCCCCGGATACAATGACCGAATAAGTGTTGGAGGAAGTAGGAGAAACTGAAATAGAAGTTGTTGTTTCACCTGTACTCCACAAATAATTTCCGCCTCCGGCAGCGTTGAGCGTTGCAGTATCTCCGGCACAAATGGTTGTAGACGATACCGATGCAACCGGCGCTGATGAAACAGATACTGTGGCACTCGCACTGGCAGAACACCCGCTGGAATTTGTTACAGTTACAGAATAGACGGTGGATGAAGATGGAGCCACAACAATGGAAGAACTTGTCGCTCCGGTATTCCAGACATAAGTTCCGCCAGAGGCTGTTGAAAGTGTAGCCGAGCTTCCCGAGCATACTGTAGTGGCGCCGCTAATAACAACAAACTGAGAATTGGTAACTACCCAAACAGAATCGCTGGCCGTTCCGCAACTGCTGGTAATTGTTACCGTATAATCAGTTGAAACACCCGGACTCGCAACGGGGTTTGGACAACTAGTGCAACTTAAACCAATTGGCGGAGCCCAGGAATACGTTCCGCTTCCGTTTGCAAGAAGAGAAGCATTTCCTCCGGGACAAATTGTAACATCCGGCCCGGCATTTATAGACGGTGTTGTGGCAATTGTAACAGTTACGGAATCACTTTTACTGCCGCAACTATTCGATGCGGTGACCGTATAGGAAGTTGTAACAGTGGGAGCTGCGATTGGATTTGCACAAGTGGTGCAGCTTAATCCCGTTCCCGGAGACCACGAAAAAGTGCCCAAGCCAATCGAATTCAATGTTGTGTTTGTTCCCGCGCAAATGGAAATATCCGGCCCGGCATTGATGACGGGGAGAGGATTCACAGTGACGGTAACTGTTGAAGTATTTGTTCCGCAAGGAGCAGTAATGCTTAATGTATAAGTTGTTGTACCTGTCGGGGTTGCAACCGGAGTTGGACAGTTTGTACAACTTAGTCCAGCAGCAGGTGACCATAAAAATGATCCGCTCCCGCTTCCGGATAACGTTGTAGTGTTCCCTGCGCATATCGTAACGGGTGGGCCTGCGTTGGCGGAAGGTAATGCCGGGGTGGTAACTAAAATACTGTCGACAGCTGTTCCGCAGGCATTTACCACAGACAGCGTATAAGTAATATTGGCTGTTGCGGTGCAAACGGGATTTGCGCATGCTGTACAGCTTAAACCTGTTCCGGGCGACCACGTATATGTTCCATTTCCTGTCGCAGAAAATGTTGTACTCGAACCGGCACACATTGAAACATTCGGCCCGGCATTTGCCGTTGGAAGTTGATTTAAGGAAACCGTTACTGAAGTATCTTTTGAACATCCGCCCGCAGAGGATACTGTGACGGTATAATTAGTTGCAGTTGTCGGGCTTACAATGATCATTGAGGTGCTTGCGCCTGTACTCCAGTTATAATTTGTTCCTCCCGAAGCAGTCAGCGTTGCGTTGGCACCCGGGCAAATGGTATTGGACCCGGTGATGGAAACGGTGGGAAGGGAATTTACCGTAATTGTTACGGTATCAGAATTCGTTCCACAGGAAGCTGTAATGGAAAAAGTATACGTTGTAGTTATAGAGGGAGTGGCGACCGGATTTGCACAGGTTGTACAACTCAAACCTGTTGAAGGCGACCAAATAAATGTTCCGCTTCCTGTTCCTGATAAGGTAGTGCTGCTGCCCTCACAAATGGTCGCGGAGGGGCCTGCATTGGCCGAAGGTACTGCAGGATACGTAATGGTAGCGGCATCGGTTGCTGATCCGCAGCTATTGGTAACTGTAAGCGTATACGTAGTCACTGCTGTGGGCGTGGCAACAGGGTTTGCACAAGTCGTACAACTTAATCCTGAAGAAGGTGCCCATGAAAATGTTCCGTTACCTGTTCCATTCAGGACAACACTATCCCCGGAGCAAACCGAAATATCAGGTCCCGCATTTGCAGTGGGAGCAGGTGTTATCGTGACCGTTTGTGATTTTGTTCCTGAACACCCATTCGTAGTGGCGGTAACCGAATAGGTTGTAACCATTGTCGGATTTACTGAAATGCTCGTTGTAGTTGCTCCACCTGGATTCCATAGGTACGTACCACCTCCTGACGCGGTTAATGTTGTACTTTGTCCACTGCAAACACTCGTTGTGCCGCTGATAGAAACTACCGGGATAGCATTAACCACAACAGAAGCAACCGCGGTGCTGGAGCATGAACCGTTTGAAACGGTTACAGAGTAACCGGTATTTACTGTTGGCGAAACGCTAATGCTGGTGGATGTACTACCCGTACTCCAGGAATAACTTGTTCCACCGGATGCAGTAAGCGTGGCAGTTTGGCCCGCACAGATTGTACTGCCAGATGCAGTAGCCGTAACACTTCCTGATGCAATTACTACTGTTTGTGTGACAGGACACCCTTGGGAATCAGAAATAGAAACTGTGTAAGTTCCCGCAGCAAGGCCTGTTGCACTTTGCGAAGTTTGTCCGGATGGATTCCAGCTGTAAGAATAACCGGGACTTCCTCCCCCTGCCGTTACGGTTGCACTTCCGTTATTGCCACTGCAAGCGGGCGAAACTGCGGTTGCAGTAGCTGTGAGAGCGGGCGGTTGAGTAACAGTGACCGAAGCGGTTTTGGTTGCTGAGGATGCATCCGTTACAGTGACGGTATAATTTCCCGCGCATAAGCCAGTGGCCGCTGAAGATGTTCCACCACTTGGAGACCAACTGTACGTGTATGGACTTGTACCATTACTTGCCGTTGCTGTACCGGTGCCTGTACATTGATTATTGCAATTGAGATTAGTTGCGGTAACGGAAACATTAAGTGAACCTATAACAAGACATTGCGTTGCCAGCACACCACCACTGCCCACACTGCCACCACTGCTCACACTGCTTCCGCTGCTCACGCTGCCATTGCTTATCACACTCACTGTCGGAGTGGCAAGGACACCTCCACTTCCGGTGCTTATACAGGTAGAAACTGCATTATCCAATTTCACCATACAAACATCGTAGTTACCTGATCCATATGAATTGGTTATACCGGCAGCAGCATAACTCCCATCTGTAGTTTGAATAATGGAATAGGCAAGGTCGGCTCCTGTGCCCCCAACTGTTTTAGTCCATTGAAGTGCACCGGCACTGGTAAGTTTTACAATATAAAAATCATAATTGCCGGCTCCGTAAGAATTGGTGTAGCCTGCCATTGCAAAACTTCCATCTACATCCTGAATAATATTACGTGCGTAGTCAATATTGGTTCCACCAATGGTCTTGGTCCATTGCACAGTACCTGCGTTATCTAATTTCACAACATAATTATCAAAATCAGATCCGTTTTGTACATGACCCGCCACTACATATCCTCCGCCATTGGCCTTAACAATTGACCAGGCATGCTCATCGCCTACTGTACCAATTATTTTAGTCCATTGAACCACACCCGTGTTATCCAACTTTATAACGTAATCGTCATAATTACCGGCTCCGTAAGAAATAGTTGATCCAGCCACCACATAACCCCCATCTGTAGACTGAACGATCGACCGTGCGTAGTCAAGGTTTGGTCCGCCAATTGTTTTGGTCCATTGAACTGAGCCAGAGTTATCTAATTTCAACACATAGACATCTCCACCTCCCGCACCATAAGAATAAGTATGCCCCGTAACAGCATAACCACCATCCGTGGTTTGAACAATTGCAGATCCTTGGTCCTCCAACGCTCCCCCGATCGCTTTGGTCCACTGAACCGATCCTGTGCTATTTAATTTAACCACATATACATCATAATTACCCGATCCATATGACATGGTAGAGCCAGCCAGCGCATATCCCCCATCATTAGTTTGAATAAGACCAAAATATCCCCGGTCATCTGCTGTGCCGCCAATGGTCTTGGTCCATTGCAGTGCACCTGCGTTATCGAACTTTACAACATATACATCAAAGTTGCCGGCTCCGTAAGATCCTGTGTAGCCTGCTACTGCATACCCTCCGTCAGTGGTTTGCACAAGACCATATCCCCGATCATCACCCGTTCCGCCTACCGTCAGAGATGCCTGCGTAATTTGGGCAAAAAGAAATTCATCCCCAAAAATAAAAAAGAGAAAAATCAATATGCAGATTCTTATTTTCACTTTGATTTTTCGGAAAATATACAGATCAGGAATAAAACTAATTTATTTTTTTGATCACCACATTACAATCACTTTGCCATCCGCCCCATTACCGGCATTGGCAAGATTACTTCCCCCACCTCCACCTCCAGCACCGGTATTTGCAAGTGCATTGCCACCAACAGCTCCACCATTGCCCCCCATTCCACCACCAACTCCACCACCTCCTCCTCCGCCGGCATCTCCAGCGCTTCCCCGGCCACCACTTCCTCCACCTCCGCTGCCGTTTGACCCGTTAATGCCAGCGCCTCTCGCTCCGGAACCTCCCGAACCGAGTGCTGTATTCAGATAGCCTCCGCTGCCCATTCCTCCTGTAGATCCGCTTCCAGCTGCTGCCTGGATCAGAATTGTTCCGGTGCAGGCAGCGCCCGTGGAAAAACACGAAGCTGTTGCAACACTTACACCATTTATTCCTCCCGCACCTACAGTTACCTGGTAAACGGTTCCCGCAGTAACAACATAAGTTCCCTCGGCATAACCGCCTCCACCTCCCCCCGCGTTGGCAATGGCCGTAACGCCACCATTAATACCATAAGCACCTCCTCCGTAAATAATTATTTTGATCAATGTAATACCGGTTGGCACTGTAAAAGTGGTGGGAGAGCCTGTTCCGAGCATACCGCTTGTACCGGATGTCAGATATAGCTGCCAATTATTGAAACAACTTCCTCCTATACTACCTAGTGATTGCCAGCTTCCCTGGCCGCTTGCATCTGAGGTAAGCACTTTATTCAGCCCCTGATTTGTATCAACGATTTTAATTGTTGAACCCGATGCTCCATCTACTTCCAGCTTAGCCGCCGGTGTGGTGGTCGCAATGCCCACATTCCCTCCCGATATTCCAAAATATCCGGTATTATGGTCATATTGTATTTGTCCGGCTCCTGAACTACCAGCTCTTCCAAAAACCAATTTCTGAACAGCCGTTGCGGGTCCCAAAAATGCAATGGATTGCTCGGCATCATTCTCTTCAATACCAATGTTGGCCGGGTTTGCCCCTCCTACTCCGTAACACCAGGAGCCAGCAATATCAGAAGTCCATATATGAATATTATTTCCTTCATCGTTAAACCCGGATACAACCGCTCCGATCCCCACATTGCCGTTCACAGCCAGTTTATGTCCTGCAGGATTGGTAAAACCGATACCGACATTGCCACCGGAAGGTTGTAAGACGAGATTAGTATAAGCTCCTGCTGTTGCATCCCATACGTCAATTACCGCATAGCGGGAGGAAGCGGATCCGTTCGTATATAAACCAAGACGAAGCTTAAGAGCAGCGGTACTCGCATCAAGAGATGTAATCTGAAAAATATTTTGCAGGCCTGCAGTAGTAATCAGATTGCCACCCTTTACATGAAGCATTACGTTTGATTCAGCAGCTGTGCCATCGGTATTGATCCCGATATTTTGCCCTGATGCAAGATGAAAAAAAAGCGCACAGCAAACTATCAGAAATGTACGCAACAATCGGAAGGGAAAGACAGCAAAGTGTTTTTTCATGTTTTTTATTGCATGGCCTGACGCGAAAGTAAATATATCGCTTATCAGCAAACCAAAATAATCAAAATTTATTTTATTATAATACACCCATTTATTAAATAATTTGAAATAATTAATAACTTTACCATATAAAAAAATATTTTACCTCTAAAAAGTGTATAATAAATAATATGCCCAAAGTAACCTCCTTATCTCTTTTTCAACTTATTCATGCGATGACCAAGGCGGAAAAAAGGCATTTTAAATTATATGCACATTATCATTCCAGCAGTAATCACAAAATGAACTATGTGCATTTATTTGACTCGATTGAAAAACAGAAGATATACGATGAAGAAAAAATAAAACAATCGGGTATTGTAAAAAGAGAATATCTGCCCATGCTTAAAAATTACCTGCATAATCTCATTTTAGAAAGCATGCGCGTACTGGAAAGCAAAGGCAATGATATAGACACCAGGCTATCTAATATGCTGCATCATGCTCGTATTATGCGCAGAAAAGGCCTGACCGAAGAGGAATTCAAATTTCTTACAAAAGTAAAAAAGCTGGCATTAAAACATGAGCGGTGGATAACCGCACTGGAGGCGCTGATGAGCATCAGAAAGGTGATGACGAGAAAAGAGGAAAAAAATACAGAACAGGTGGACGAAGAAATCAGAGGCACGTTTATGAAACTGAGCAACCTGCACGACTATTTAAAAATTCACAGCAGAGTAGATCATTCGCTAAAAAAATCAGAAGTGCAAAGAGGGCATGCGAGTGAGGCTGTGAAGCAATTGATGAAACATCCCCTCTTGGGCAATGAGGCAAAGGGCCTCTCTGCAGAAGCCAAACGACTGTACTACAGCTCAAGATCTCAATACTACTATTTTACAGGGGACTATAGAAGGTTTTACAAGCTATTTATCAAAAATGTCCGCTTTGTGGAAAATAACCTTTCTACCCTTGAGTTTCCTGAATTAGCGTATTCATCAGCGTTGAACAATCTAACCATAGCTCAGTGCATGCTCAAAAAACACAAAGACGCATTGATCACCATTGCAAAACACCGATCTGTTATAAAAAAAGATGAAACAGCGATGATGCATGCCTTCATGTACTCCAATATCAACGAGACCAACTATTACCTGGCTACCGGTAATTTTGAAAAAGGGAAACACACCGTTGAAAAGATAGAGAAGGAAATTGCAAGACTTGCATCTGCACCATACACCCAACAGGTATCACTTGTTTTTAATATGGCTTATATTTATTTCGGCAGCGGTAATTTTCATAAATCACTCGAATGTATCAATAAAATTATTAATCAGACAGCTTCGGGGCTACGTGAAGACATACAGGTATGGTCTCACATATTGCGAATATTGATTCACTACGAACTGAATACGAAAGAGATAATTCCCCACCTGCTCATTACCTCATATCGTTTTTTATTGAAAAGAGAGCAACTTCATAAGGTGGAAGAAAACATTCTGATTTTTATTCAAAGGCTGATTAAAACGGATACCAGACCCATTTCAAAAACCGCGCTAAAACCATCAAAGAAAGCGTTGCTAATCGAGTGTAGAAGATTCCATCATGAACTGCTTCTGATTATCAGGAACCCTGAAGAAAAAAAAGCGCTGCATTATTTTGACCTCATCTCGTGGCTGGAAAGCAAAATGGAAAACAGGTCCTTTTCAAATATTGTGAGAGAAAAATCGCTATCCGGTAACACGCTACAGATAGTACCTTAGTCTCTAAAAATCAAAGTCTCATCTGCTTAACTTTTCTTTCAATTTTACTGAGACTATTTTTATTTCTTCCTTCTTCGTAAATTTCCCCAACGAGAACCTAACAGAAGAATAAGCCATCTCATCCGAAACCCCCATTGCTTTTAAAACGTGCGAGGGCTCGGCAATGGCAGAAGTACAGGCAGAACCGGTGGAAACAGCAATGTCAGGAAGTTTTGCAATTAATGAATCGGCTTTAATGCCCTGAAAAGAAAGGTTGGTTGTGTTGGGTAAACGGCCACCCCCACCCTCATTCCCTCCCCCCCAAGGGGAGAGAAGTCCGTTCACTGTTACATTTCCAATGGCAAGAAGATTTTTTTCTAGCTCATCACGGAGGTAGGAAATTCTCTTTGAATCATCTTCCATTTCTTGCATGGCAATTTCGCAGGCTTTCCCGAAACCTACAATTCCCGGAACATTTAAAGTCCCGGACCGCTGGCCTCGCTCATGGCCACCACCGTGAATGAGTGGAGATAAGGTGACGCGAGGATCTTTTCTGCGTACGAAAAGAGCCCCAATACCTTTTGGTCCGTAGAGTTTGTGGGAGGAGAAACATAAAAGGTCAATCCCTCCCCCTGCCCCCTCAAGAGGGGGATAAACAGCCAGCCCGTTGTTTACATCCACATTTATTTTTCCGACAGCTTGTGTGGCATCGCTCATCAGGAAACATCCCCCCTGCCCCCCTTCAAAGGGGGAATTTTTCTCATGAACAATTTTTGCGATCTCCTGCATGGGCTGTATCACGCCTGTCTCGTTATTGGCATACATTACACAGACGAGAATTGTTGCCGTAGTGATAGAATTTTTTAGCTCATCGAGATCGATCAAACCTTCGCGATCCACCGGCAGGTAAGTTACACGAGCTCCTTTTGTTTCCAAATATTTACAAGTATCGAGAACTGCTTTGTGTTCGGTGGAGACGGTGATGATGTGATTTTTCGCCTCACCCCCGGCCCCTCTCCTCAGGGAGAGGGGAGAAACAGCCGAATCCCCCTTAATCCCCCCTGCCTGTCCGGCAGGCAGGCTTTGTAAGGGGGAAAGAACAGCCGTTTCAAAAACGCCTTTGATGGCGAGGTTGATTGCTTCGGTGGCGCCTGAAGTAAAAATAATTTCGTGCGGAGTGGCTCCGATGAGTTTTGCAACTTGTTCTCTTGCTTTTTCTACAGCAGCTTCGGCCACCCATCCCAAAGAATGTGTTTTACTGGCAGCATTACCAAATTTTTCACTGAAGTATGGAAGCATTGCCTCCAGCACGCGGGGATCAACGGGCGTAGTGGCATTATAATCCAGGTAGATCATGGCTGCCTGATCCCGGCTTTGTAGTTTTCTTTGCGAATGACGACTCCTTTAGGATTGTAAAATATCCACTCCCCGTTCTTCAAACTGATCCAATCTGATTTTTCATTGGGACGCGAGATGGAATAATGCCCTTCGCTTTGAAGTTGTCCGTCTATGTACCAGTTCTTGACCGAACCGGCAAGCTTTCCAAACTTGTGGTTCTCTTCAATGTTCTTTGCACCTGTTGGGTAATAAAAGGTCCACTTGCCATCGCGTTCTCCGTTTGCAAAAATCCCTTCGCTCTCCAGAATTCCGGTGTCGAAATAATACATCCAATAACCATCTTGCTTTCCTTTTAAATAATTTCCTTTTTCATGGAGCTTTCCGCTTTTAAACCAATTTTGCCATTCACCTGTTTTTGAGCTATCAGCATAACTGCCTTCATAATTTTTATTTCCGTTATCGTACCAACCCATCCATTTTCCATCCAGTAATCCCTTTTTAAAAGCTCCTTCATCCTTTTTTTGTCCATGGTCATGCCAGGAGGTCCACATACTGTCTTGCTTGTCATCCAAAAATTTCCCGGCTTCTGTTTTTTGTCCGTTCTTATAATAAAAATCCCACCAGCCGTTCTTTTTGCCATTCTTATACATGCCCCTTTTCCATACGGCTCCTTTGAAATACCAATATTGCCACAAGCTATCTTGTTTGTCGTCTTTATAATAACCTTCCGCTTCTTTATTGCCGTTATCGTGCCAATAGGTCCATTTTCCATTTTGCAGATCCTCTTTGAGCGTGCCCTCCATTTCTACACTTCCGCTTTCCCGATAAAATTTCCAGTATCCGTTCTTTTTATCATTTGAATAAGTTCCTTCACTCTTTACTTTTTGGCTTTTGTCCGCGTTGCGAGATCCGCCCCTGGGCGGATAATAATTTATGCATCTGCCTTCTTTTTTTCCTCCCAAGAATGTAATAATATGTTCTTTCCAATTTTCCCTGTTCCACAAGATCCATTCTCCGTTTTCTTGTCCGTTTTTCAAATTGCCTTCACGGAGTTTTTTATTGTTGGCATCAAAAAATGTATACGCTCCGTTTCCATCTTTCACCGGCTGCTTGCCATCTTCGCTCCAGAAACTCATAATAAGATAGTCATCTGAGCCTGAATAGGTTCTCTCCTCCTTGGTTTTGCCGTTATTATAATAATAGACCCACATACCCATCCGCTTTCCGTTTGCATAACTTCCGGTGAATTGCTTGTTGCCGTTGTCAAAATATTTCGTGAATGTTCCTTCTTCCTTATTATTTTTAAAAAGTCCCTCGCTCTCTTTATTGCCGTTTGAAAAATAATAAATGAAATTCCCTTCTTTGGAAGATACCCAATGGTTTTTTGATTCGGATACTTTAAAATTCTCAACGCTTTTTATTTTACCGTTCTCAAACCAAGCCTGCCACAGACTGTCAGGCAGGTCCTGTTTATAATAACATATCAAAGCAACCTGTCCGTTCAGATATGAATACGTTGCTTTCTTTTCTTTTTTCCCTGCCAGGTACTGCTCTTCACTTTTTTTCTTTCCATTCTCGTACCAGGCATTCCACACACCTTCTTCTGCTCCATCGTTGTAAGCACCTTCTTTGGCAAGCTTGCCACTTTTATACCACTCGGCAAAATGCCCATGCTGCCTGCCGTTTCTGAAATTCTCTTCCGATTTTTTGTGGATAGAATCATTGTTCCAGTAAGTGATGGATTGCTGGGAGAAACAAAAGGCAATAGGCAATAGGCAATAGGCAATAAACAATGGGAAGGATCTTTTCATAGGCTTGAGATTAGTCAAACATAAATAATTTATAGGTGGCTGCCTTTTCATAAAGCGTACAATCTATTCACAATGCTTTCCGGTAACAAAAAGCCCGGCTTGCCAGTTCGGTTCGGAGTTTCATGGGACATTTTCGCACCATTTAGCCCCTGTGAAAAGCCCGTTTTTGCATTCAAATGAACTTATGGGATTCAAATGAATTTATAGTCATTTTAGCTATGAAACTGACCATGAATTTATACCTGAGAATCAAATGCTGGTGATTCAAAGTCCGGTTTTTGTTTGTCTTTGGAGACAGGTTGACTTACCTTTACGCAACAGAAAAAACATTAACTAAAAAACATCTACACTTATCATGAAAAACATCATTACCAAAATCAGCATTGTCACTCTAATGCTAACAGGCATTTTTTCATCTGCAGATGCACAAAAGGCACTTAAAGTATTGTTCATCGGTAACAGCTTTTGCTTTTACCCGACAAGCTCAACCAATCTCCCTACTTTATTTAAAGGGCTTTGCACCGCAGCAGGAAAAACCGTTACCACCGACATGGACGCTAACCCCGGACAGTACTTTGACGGCAGCGGAGGGCATTCTACCAGCTCAACTACGTACGCAAAAATACGCTCTCAGAAATGGGATTATGTAATTCTTCAGGATAACCAGGGTTATTTTGCAGGGTATGTCCATGGCATCAGCAACTCAGCTTGCTTTCCTGCCAACAACCGTGTGCGTGATTCTGTTTACAAAAACAACCCATGTGCTCATGTGATCTGGTTCTCAGGATGGGGATACCAGGGCGGAATTCCTACTCAGATTCCCGGAGACAATACCACAGTGATGAATAACAGAATCGATTCCAATTACCAGTACCTGAATGATCAATATCCGACCAAAAAAGAACTCATTGCTCCTTTTGGAAAAGCATGGAACGCAGCGATCGCTGTTCAGCCATCCATTGATCCAGTTCTTTTTTACACAGACGGAAACCACCCTTCAGCAACCGGACAGTATTCCAATGCAGCCGTTCTTTACACCATGATCTTCAAGCAAGATCCAAGTGCTGTAAATTATACTGTATCAGGAGTAACTACAGCGAACGCAACATTGGTGAGGGCAAAAGCATATCAGACCGTATTGACCCCGTACATTTATAATTCACACCAAATGGCGAAATCTACCCCTGTAGTAGCCAATAATTCAGGCGTTCTGTCTATCTCAGGAGGAAATTACACCGCTTACCAATGGTACCTCAACAATGTGGCTATTTCCGGTGCTACGTCCTCCACGTATACTCCTACCGCTGCAGGTTCTTATATGGTGATCGCAACAACCAACAGCTGCGATAACCAATGGTCGTTCCCTATTGTGGTAACAGCTACCGCGGTTCAGGAAAGCGTGAACAACAGCAACATTGTTGTATATCCTAATCCTGTATCGAGCGAATCAGTGATCGAACTGAAGGACATGGACTGGGAAGGATGCAAGATCGAGATCGTGAACATGATCGGACAAACCGTTCAATCACAAAGATTGACATCCAATATATACCGCATCTACAAAAATGATTTCACTACAGGCATGTATATCTACACGATCACGGATAAGGAGGGAAATAAATTCCTCGGAAAGATCAATGTGATGTAACCTGAAAATAATTCCATAAAAAACCCCGACTGTTTCAGCCGGGGTTTTTTATTTTACAATGCAATAAAATTAATTTTGGGGATCCGATCCATCGTTCAACACGAGGATAATAGGAAGCTGTTTCACCATCTTCATATATTCCTCGGCTGATTCCTTCATATCCACATCTTCCTTCTGGTAGAACCACTTCACACGTATTTCGTAGCCGTCTTTACATAATGAGTCAAGCAACAATAATATATCTCCTATAAATTTAGCCGATGTAGAATTAAAATAGCTGAGCTTGACCTGAACAGTCATTCTTCTATTCTTACCAAAGTGCTGCTTCTGCCAAAAAAGTATTTTACCATATCCTTCCAGCCACTGGATAACCGGCTGATAAAAGTTATATGCATGGTGAGGCCTTGATTCTCCTTCGAAAAGGAAAATCTGTTTTTCGTCATCCAAAATTACTTGGGGACTGTCTTCGGTTGCTTCAATGTTGAGCGGTTCCATACTATTTCCTTCAATTGAGTTCATAAAAGTACAAATTCCACAATACCAATTTCATAACACATAAATTTTATCTAAAAACAATAATTTCAGGCTAAAGGGGCGTTCGGCATAACAGGCAAGGGATGCTTTCTATATTATTCGTAATTTTAAAGACAATATACTACACATGAGAAAATTCATTACTCTTTTCGCAGGTTGTTATCTGGCCGTAAGTGCATCAGCACAATACCAAACGCTGCATGATTTTAAAGCTTTATCCATCCAACATGACACGATAGATTTTGCAACGTACGCAGGCAAAAAACTGATGATCGTAAATACCGCAAGTTTTTGCGGGTTCACACCTCAGTTTACAAATCTGCAGCAATTATACTCCCAATACAAACAGTACAATTTCGAGATCATTGGGTTTCCGTGTAATGATTTTGGCCAGCAGGACCCTTACGATGACTCTACGATCTATCATTTCGCCACTACCCAATATGGGGTTACGTTTCAGTTAATGCATAAAATATCCATCACTGCTTCAGACACTACACCCATTTACAAATGGCTTCAACGCAAAAACCTGAACGGTGTTAAGAATGCACAGGTAAATTGGAACTTCAATAAATTCTTAATTGATGCAACCGGGCATTGGGTAGCTTATTACGACAGCAACGTTAGCCCATTGAACTCTGCCATCACAAACTGGATCATGGCCGGTACCGGAGTAGAAAATTTACCGGACGGGCAGGAAATGGTTCAACTCTCAGAAAATGCTTCAGGTAATTCGATCGACCTGAACATTATTGCTCCATTCCCGCAACATTATGCCATCGATATCTATTCTCTGGAGGGAAAAAACATGGGCAGTATTTATAATGGTATAGCCGATGACGAGCAAAAGATAAATTACAATTATTCTGGGCTCTCCTCAGGCGTTTATTTCATTGTTATAAGCTCCAATGGATCACGGCAAACCATCAAGCATGCGTTTGTGAGGTAACTCCTGACAGCGGAGACAAAAAAAACGCCATCCTTTCGGATGACGTTTCATTTTAGACATTGCCTGAACCTCGTTCTTGAGGGGTGAGTATTACGCTGCCTTAACGTTAACTGCGTTCTTGCCTTTAGGGGAATCTTCTGTGTCAAAAGTTACCTTGTCACCTTCATTCAGTTGATCGAAGGAAGTTCCTACGACCGAGTTGCTGTGAAAGAACAGATCTTTGTCCAGTCCTTCAGCTTTAATGAATCCAAATCCTTTGTCCATCTTTTTTTTAATAGTACCATTCATGATATGTTGTGTTTTATGATTAGCTGTAAATATACCCTTATTCCTCCTTATGTGTAAGTTTATCTTTGGGTGCTTTGCTTGCCTATTGCCTATCCGCTAACGGACGAATCTTGCAGGGCTGGACTGCCTACTTGCAGTTTGGGATTAACTTGTTGACCCACTAGGGCTTCCCTCTGTTCGCTTCCGCTCAATCGGGATAAACTTCTCGCCCTTCATGTTTTTCCTCACCTTGTTGACCCACTAGGGCTCGAACCTAGACTCTACTGAACCAAAATCAGTCGTGTTGCCAATTACACCATGGGTCAATGTTCGAATCCCGAATCACTACGAATATCCGAATAGCGAATTACAGCCATTGATTCGAATATTCGTTCTCTTTCGCGTTTCGCACAAAGGATTGCAAAAGTATAAATATTCCTCAATGTTAAAGTTTGTTAAGGTAATTTCAAGGGGAAAATAATTCATACATTCGCACGTATAAAATGGGATTCGGCAATCACTGAGTATATCAGAGTCCAGCCGGTAAACCCCTAACCAATAACCTTAACTTTTCCCCTGTGGAGCAAAAATATCAGAAGTTTAACAACATCGTAGGCTGGGTAGTCTTTCTGGCAGCAGCTATCGTTTATCTCCTCACCATTGAGCCCACGGCCAGTTTCTGGGACTGCGGTGAGTACATAGCATGTTCGTACAAATTAGAGGTAGGGCACCCACCCGGAGCTCCTCTTTTCATCATGCTGGGCAGGATCTTTTCACTGCTTTCTTTTGGCGATCCCAGCAAAGTGGCTGTGATGATCAACGCTATGTCAGGGCTTTGCAGCGCAGGCACTATT
>JAHEYK010000134.1 GCA_023251625.1 Bacteroidota bacterium | reverse complement strand
ATTTATAATTCTGATAGGCCTTTTTATAATCGCCCATTTTTTCATAGCACAAAGACAATCCTGAATAGGAATTTTTAAGCTCATAAAAAACCTCTTCGCTCTTCGCAAGCGCAAGCCCCTTTTCAAGATGTGCAACTGCTTTTGAATAGTCCCCTAAATTCACATAAGCATTTCCGATATTATTGTGCGCTTCGGCTACCCCGCCCATGTCTTTGCTCTCTTCAAAAAGCCTCATTGCCTTGGTTGAATACTCAATGGCTTTCTCATAAGCTCCAAGTTGATTATAAATAATTCCAAGATTACCTATAGGATAAGCCACACTAATATCGTTCCCTGCATCCGTATAGAATTTATAAGACTTGAGCTGGCATTCCAAGGCTTTTTGAAAATCCCCGACCAACTGATAACTCCATCCTGCATTATTATAAGCAAGTGCAATACTTTCTTTATCGCCTAGTTTTTCCCTGATCTTGAGGATTTTCAAAGAGTATTCCAGGAGTTTATGATAATTACCCGCCTTTTCATAGAGCCCACCTATGTCAAAATAATCCGAAGCCATTTCCTTCAGATTGTTTTTAAGCTCATGAAGGTTCAGCGCCTTATTCAGATATTCCGATGCCTTTTCGTAGTCTCCCTCATCCGAGTAAAATGATCCCAATTTATTGTACAGGAAAGCCAATATACTGTCGTTGGAGGTCTTATTGACCATCTGCTGGGCCTGTTCAAGATAAACAGTAGCCTTGGGTGCATCATTCATTTTCTTGTAATGAATATCCCACAATGCAAAGAGCACATCAGACATCTGTATCGTATCGTTGATCTCCTTGTTTAAATTAAATTGCTCTTCAAGATTTGAAACTGCTTTTGGAAATTCACCCATTTCAATATACAGCCTTGCCAGTTTGTTATGACAGGTAGCCATTTTATTCTTCCTGCCATCCTTCGTTTCAAGATCAAGTGCTTTGGTATATTCCTGAAGAGCCTTTGAGTAATTGGTTTTAAACTTATAATAATCACCGCTCCTGCGGATCAGGTTACCAAGTTCCCTTCTGTGTTGGAGTTTTTCCGCCAGAGCAATCCCTTCATTGATATAGGGAAATGATTCCTCGTATTTGTCCATCAGATACAATTCCCACGCAATGCTGGAAAACGCATTCACCTTATTCGTATCCTCTTTAGCATTCTTCAGAACATTTTTGAGACTATCGATAACATTGGCATGAGAAATTGTCAAAGACATGACAAACGCCAGCAAGGGGAGGAAAAATGACAGACAATATTTTAACCTTGAATTCACTTTCTGGAATTATACTTTAACTAAAAATATTTCTTTAAGCTTGGATAAACAAAAATCAATTTCCTCTTTTGTATTGTATTTGCTGAAGGAAAACCGTACCGATGGCCTGTTCATATCCGAACCAATGCTTCTGAGCACATGCGAGCCCTGATTACTTCCGGATGTACAGGCACTTCCTCCCGAAGCGGCGATGCCGGCGATATCAAGATTGAAAAGCATCATCTCAGCATTTTCTGTAGGAGGAAACTGCACATTCAGCACCGTGTAAAGTGAACTTCCTTTAGCATCTCCGTTAAATTCAATGCCGGGGATGTTTTTTTCAAGTTGCTCAATCATATATGTTTTGAGAGACTGAATGTGCGCCTGATGAGATTCCATATCACGCAGTGCCACTTCAAAAGCCTTTCCCAAACCTACAATACCGTATAAGTTCTCTGTTCCACCACGCATGTTTCGCTCCTGAGAACCGCCAAAGATCAGAGGCTGAATTTTCAGGTTGCTGCTCAGGTATAAAAAGCCAATTCCTTTTGGCCCGTGAAATTTATGAGCTGCGCCATTCACCATATCTACATGAAAACTTTTCAAGTCCATTTTATAGTGAGCCATGGTCTGAGTCGTATCGGAATGAAAAACTGCTTTGTATTTTTCGCAAAGCTCCCCTACCCGTTTCATGGGCAAAAGAGTGCCGATCTCGTTGTTTGCATGCATGAGCGATACAATGGAACGTTCGTTTGAAGAAAGTAGTTCCTCCAGATGAGCAATATCCACGTGCCCTTGTTTATCCAACTTAACAAGACTTAATTTTATTTTACCCGCATGCTCCAGTGCTTCGAGCGTATGCAATACCGCATGATGTTCTATCTTACTGCTGATAGCATGCTTTATTCCCAGATCATTGATTGCAGAACGAATAGCCATATTGATCGCCTCTGTTCCTCCTGAAGTAAAAATGATCTCTGCCGGAGATACATTCAGGTTCTTCGCAATGGTCTTTCTTGCCGCTTCAATGGCAGCACGGGTCTTTCGTCCGAAAGAATGTATGGAAGAGGGATTCCCAAAATGCTCCTGCATGTAAGGAAGCATGGTCTCCAGCACCTCTTTATCGAGGGCGGTGGTAGCGGCATTGTCTAAATAAACCTTCATATTAGTTTCCGTTTCTGTTAGACTTAATAAGTTCTTTTATATCGGTAATTATTTTTTGTGCCAGGTTTTCAGCGGTAGATTCAGATTCGCTTTCTGAATAAATACGGATGATCGGCTCTGTATTCGATCTGCGAAGATGAACCCACTCCTTTCCGAATTCAATTTTAACTCCATCCACAGTATTGATCGGTTGCTTTTTATATTTCTCACGCACACCGAGAAGAAGTTTGTCTACATCAATACCGTTGATCAGTTCTATTTTATTTTTAGAAATATGGTAATCCGGATATGATGCACGCAACATAGAACATGACTTTCCGAATTTTGCAAGATGTGTCAGAAAAAGCGCAATGCCTGCCAGCGCATCACGACCGTAGTGAATTTCGGGGTAGATAACCCCACCATTCCCCTCACCACCAATAACCGCTTTGTGTTTCTTCATCATCTCCACCACATTCACTTCACCTACGGCAGAAGCATGATAAGTTCCGCCTGCTTTTTCGGTGACATCGCGCAGCGCACGTGTGGAAGAAAGATTGGAAACAGTATTTCCTTTTTTGGAATGTTTTAATATATAATCAGCAACAGCAACCAAAGTATATTCTTCTCCGAACATTTCACCATCCTCACAAACAATCGCTAAACGATCCACATCCGGATCAACAGCAATTCCCAAATGCGCTTTATTTTTTGTGACTGCTTTTGAAAGATCACGCAAATGCTCAGGCAGCGGCTCGGGATTATGGGCAAAATCCCCGGTTGGCTCGCAGTTCACTTTGAAAACAGTTTCTACTCCTAGGGCTTCCAGAAGCATAGGAACAGCAGTTCCTCCGGTAGAATTGACAGCATCCACAGCGATCTTAAACTTCTTCTCCTTGATCGCTTTTTTATCTACCAAGTTCAGCGCAAGTATTTTATCAATGTGCTTCTTGATATAATCATTGATCTCAGTCCTATGTCCGAGGGATTGTACTTCTTCAAACAGAAAGTTATCGTCCTCAGCGATCTTTAAAACATGTAATCCGTCTTTTTCAGAAATGAATTCTCCCAGATTATTTAAAAGCTTAAGAGCATTCCATTGTTTGGGGTTGTGGCTCGCAGTAATGATAATTCCTCCGTCTGCTTTCTCACCCGTCACAGCCACTTCAACCGTTGGAGTAGTTGAAAGTCCAAGATCAATAACATCAACGCCCATTCCGAGCAGCGTTGAAGAGACCAGCCTGCTCACCATTTCGCCCGAAATACGGGCATCACGACCAATCACCACTTTTGCCTTTTGAGACTTACTCTTGGCTCTTTGGCCTAACATCCACGCACCATAGGCCGAGGTGAACTTTACAATGTCTGAAGGGGTCAGGTTTTCGCCCGCTTTTCCACCGATAGTACCCCTGATTCCTGAAATAGATTTTATTAACACAAATACTAGTTTTTAAGAGTAGCAAAGATAATTTTTCGCCTCAAATAAGGGTAAAAAATTATGAACTATCGTGCATGTTTTGAAATATTTAGCTATCGATTTTCTTTTAACTTTGTTTAACATGCAAAACGGGGATCTTATAAAGCGATTTGAGGAATTACTCGCTAATAATACGCGCAGTTTTTTTGATTCTGACGAGTTTGATATTCTCATCGATTATTACCTCACTGCCAATCAATACCACAAGGCCTTAAAAGCCGTTGATTTCGCCTTAGAACAGTATCCCTATTCCATTGATTTTTTGATCCGGAAAGCGCAGCTTCTCAGTGCAAATAAAGAGACCCGAAAAGCATTGGAACTTCTTGTTCAGGCAGAAGCCATAGATCCGCTTCACCCTGAGATATTCATGACCCGCGGTTCTATTTACAGCCTGACCGGACTTCCGGAAAAAGCGATAGAGAATTTCAAGAAATCCATCGAACATGCAGGAGATGGAAAAGAGATCATTGAAGACGGCTATTTATATCTTGCTTTCGAATATGAAAACCTCGAGCAGTATGAAGATGCCATTTTCTGTCTGAAGAAGACAATTGATATTAACCCGAAGAACAACGCTGCTCTCTACGAACTATCATTTTGTTTTGAAGTGGGCGGAAAAGACAATGAAGCCGTAGAATATTTTGACAAATTTCTGGACAAACATTCTTACAGCGACTGTGCATGGTTCAACCTCGGTGTGGTGTACAACCGCATGGGCATGTTTGAAAAAGCAATTGAAGCCTATGATTACGTGATTGCCATCAAAGAAGATTTTGCACCGGCATACTTCAACAAAGCAAATTCACTTGCTAATTTGGGTACACTGAAAGAAGCTATTGCCTGTTACGAGGAAACTTTCAAATACGAAAAACCGGAAGCAATCACCTATTGCTACATTGCTGAGTGCTATGAAAAACTCAAGAACTTTGAACAGTCCCTCCTGAATTACAATCGTGCAACAGGCATAGACCCCAATCTGGCAGATGCCTGGATAGGAATGGGAATTGTACTTGATCAGCAGGATAAACTGACCGAAGGGATTCATTATCTCAAAAAGGCAATTGACATCGATAAAACGAACGCAGATTATTGGTATGTGATAGGCGATGCTTATCAAAAACTCGGATTTACCGAAGAAGCAAAAGAGGCCTACAAAAAAGTGATAGAGATAGATCCTTCTCTGGAAAACATTTGGCTGGATTATTCCAATTTGCTTTACGAAGAAGGAGACAAAGAAGAAGCTGTGGAAGTGCTGGCGATGGGCATCAAACATCATCCTGACAACGCAGAATTATTTTACCGCATGGCCGCATTGCTGCTCTGGACCGGAAAAAAACAGGAGGCTCTCACCTACCTTCAGAGCGCCTTACAACTCGACTACAAAAAACACAAAGAAATATTCAAATTCATTCCTGAGCTGAGAAAGAACAGATCCGTGCTGGACATGATCAAATCCTACAGAAAAAGATGAACGTTACACTCACACATATTCCCAAACGCACCAAGAGGCCAAGAAAAGACGGTGTTACGATGGTAATGGACAAAGGCCTGAGCCTCAGACAAGCAGAAGACATGATAGAATCCTCGGCAGATTTTATTGATTTTGTTAAATTGGGGTTTGGCACCTCCGTGATAACAAAAAATCTTGCGGAAAAGATTAAACTTTACAAAGATGCCGGAATAAAAACATATTTCGGAGGAACACTTTTTGAGGCTTTTGTAGTAAGAGGCATGTTTGACGAATACCGTTCCTTCATAGATAAATTCAAAGTGGATTCGGCCGAAGTATCGGATGGTTCCGTAGATCTGAACCACGATACAAAATGCGAATACATCCGGAAACTATCCAAGGACTTTACTGTTCTTTCTGAGGTAGGATCCAAAGAAGAAGGCGTGATCATTCACCCCGGCATGTGGATCAAAATGATGACCAAAGAACTGGATGCAGGCTCCTGGAAAGTAATTGCCGAGGCCCGCGAAAGCGGAACTGTGGGTATCTACCGTTCTAGTGGACACGCACATACATCCCTCGTAAGCAAGATCACAAACAGCGTAAAGCAAGAAAATATTATCTGGGAAGCACCCAATAAATCACAACAGGTGTGGTGGATAAAACAGCTCGGCGCGAACGTAAATCTCGGCAACATTGCTCCTTTTGAAGTCCTAGCACTTGAA
>JAHEYK010000133.1 GCA_023251625.1 Bacteroidota bacterium | reverse complement strand
CTTAGTGGAATTTATCTCCACATCTTCAAAATATTTAACAGAATCGTAAGAAGTGTAACCAAAAAGTCCGTTGGTAATAAATTTCAGATCGCTTTTGTCGACTTCAAATTTCTCAACAAAAGATTTTATCATTCCCGGAATGGAAATATTTTTTGTAATGACAGTTTTCACAACCGTTTCATCCGGAAATGCCTCTGTGACCGTTCCGTTCTCCACTTTGATGGTGGCGATGGGCTGGCAGCAGATAAATGAAAAGCTATTGTCGCTTCCGTGATAATCGGAGCTCTCGAGCAAAATGCTGTTCGGGAACCGATCGCGCAGTTTCAGGTACAGGCCTACGGGTGTGTAGGTATCCGCAAAAAGCTTTTTTTGTTTTGTATGTAGTTTATATTTCATGTAACCTCACCCCTAACCCTCTCCCATAACAGGAGAGGGGAATGTTTAAAAATAAAAAAGCCCGCTGTTGAACAGCAGGCTTTGTATATATTGTTTAAATAACAATTCAGCTGTTCTCTTTAGAGGAGTTCAGCCACCACCAATTGTTATTTGAGTTCTTGTTCATTTATAAGCCAAAGATAGAAAAAATTTGAATTAAACAAAGTAATATATCTATAGATATTTTTCGATAAAATTACATTAATCATTATGCAATACTGCCCGCTCCTTCACCACTTCCGCAAAAGACCTGTTCTCTATTTTGCTTTCCAGCCAGGAAATAAAATCAAAAAAACTAAACGCTTGCTTTTCGTAAGGGTCTGCTGATAATTCTTCCAGCGTCTTTTTTAATGACGAAAATGACTTCTTCATGTTTTGTTCGCTATCTCCTCTCAGGATGTATTTCCTGAAAAAATCCATGATGGCTGTTTCAAATTTATACAGGTGTTCATGTTTTCGGAGGAACCTGTACGTAGATCTTAAAAGTGAACCCATCAGATCTGGATCGCTTTTTAATTCATAGTGCACGATCAGGTGAAATAAACGAATGAAACATTCCAGGTCTGCTCTCCTTTGGATCTCTCCGAATGATAAGGCTCTTTTCAGCCAAAACAAAGACCTCTTATAGTTCTCCAGTATGAAATGCGCCTGAGAAATAACGGCATACAGCGTAATCTGTTGTAGCTGATTTAAATAAATGTCATGCTCCTCCAACTCCAGTTCGATCCTTTTTACTTCCTCCTTTAATTTGGCAAATTGGCCTGTGTTGATGCAGTAATTTAGCAAATGATAGAGATAAAAAAATGCAGTGGCGCGTTCCGAGGGTGATTGAAGTGTGTTTCTCGTTTTTTCTAATTGATCTAAATAAACAAGCATCTCCTGATATCGCTTTATTTCCAGGCAGGCAAGTAGAAAGTTATTGATGCGGACAAGATAAGAGAACGAGTTAGAAGTAATTAGTCCCGGGTTTGTAAGGTAGAGGTCGACCCCCTTTTTACCGAAGTGATAAGAATTTGTGTAATCTCCTTTAATCAGTGAAAATAATGCATGGCAATCATAAAAATTTTGCTTTGCATTAAACGACAACGCCTTCCTTTCGTCTTTCAGCAAAGCGTATGAAATAATATTTTTCATCCCCTTCATATAACGCGGACTTCGTTCAGCACCATATTGCTGGTATTTAACGAGGAAAAGATTAGCGGCATCACGGTATTTTTTTTGATTGTCCAGCAATGATAGAATCTTTTTTTCTTCTGCCAGGATGGACGCGCGCAGGCTTGTTTTTTTTACAGCTATTTTGTATTCCCACTTCAGTACGAGGAGCCATTCTTCATACAGTTCATTTCTTTCAATGATCTTTTTCACCTTACGTATCTCACGACCGCAATGATTAAAAAGAGATTTATCAAATAATATCTCAATGTGGTTTAACATATCTCTCACATCTATGCCTGTACCGGAATGGAATTCCGAAAGGCTAACAAGGATGGCTTTATAAAGACGTTTTTTAAGAGTTGGGAGATCTTTAAAACTAGTTTGCCTCCTGATCCTGTCCTCATCGTACTTTCTCTGTCCTTCAATTTCGTCAAAAAGCCGGAAATAAATATTTTGAGAACCCAGGATTCGCTTGCTGCTATACACCTTAAAATGTCTTTTTTCCGCCTTCGAGAGCGATTTTATAAGAGTGAAAAGGTGATCAGAACCTATCTTAGCCATGCCATAATAAATAAATAATTTATAGCTAATTTACAATAAATATAGCATTTAGAGATGCCATATATTAAATAATTGTATTTGCATAAGTAAGAAGCATGGCCTATATTTGAACTATGACAAGAAAACAACTGATCAGGGAGATACAATCTCTTCATCCCTTTTATGAAAAACTCACTTTCAGAAATTATTCAAACAAATCATTATTGATTATTAAAAGAGGACTTGAACTTGAAATATATACAAAATAAAAAATATTTGCCACTAAGAGACCAAGGCTCAAAGACACACAAAGAAATCCTTAGTGCTATTTCGTGTCTTTAAGTCTTATGGCATATTGTATTTGACTTAAAAAACTAATATTTAATAAAATGAGATCAATCATACTTTCATTTCTCCTGATCGCTTCATCCGAAATATCCTTTGCGCAGGCTCCTGCCCGTTTAAAATATTTCGGATTTGCCATTGTGGATTGCGGGTTGGATGATCCGAACGATCCTGCTGCATTAACGAATTATATTTCGGAAGTAGACACGTTTTCAAATGTGGCTCAGATGTGCGTGGAAAATTATACAGATACTGTTATCAACAGGGTGAACCTGATGAATAATCTCTGCGTGAAACCAATCCTCTCCACTTCAAAAATTTTTATTTACCTGAAAGACAATAAAGGCCCGAGCGGTTCTAATTACGACCTATATCCTGATTATTTAACCCGCTGGAATACTTTTAAAGCTACGAATGCAGCAGTCCTGAATTCCGGGAAAATAAATTCTTTCTATGTATGCGATGAGCCTACGTGGAATGGCCTGACCTTTGGAGAACTCGACACGATCTGTTCGTTAATCAAAAAAGATTTTCCAACCATTCCGCTCATCTTCGTTGAGGCTTATACGGAAGTGGCTCATGTGCAGGTACCGACCACAGTTGACTGGATCGGATTTGATCATTATGGAATTTATAACGTAGCAACCGATCCGAATTACTTAGCCTGGCTGGACACCCTGGAATCGAGGCGCACTACACCCCAGCAAAAAATATTTTTGGTCTTTGACGATGAATGGAACTCCGGCTTTTGGCCGGGCGGCTGGCAACCCGATACCATGGATCAGGTCGTACAGCATTATTATGACTTGGCAATAGCTGATACAAATGTGATCGGCTTGGTTGGTTTCACCTGGCCGGGGCTTTCTCCGGGTTGGCTGGGTGCACGAAGTATGCCGCAAAAAGTAAAGAACAAAGCTATTTCGATCGGCAAAAAGATAAAGGCAAATTATAATCCATGCAATGCAACAGGTATTCAAAATAATGAGGAAGAAAAAATAGTGGTGGAGGTTTACCCGAACCCTGCGCAAGATCGTTTGAATATTAGACTACAAGGAAATCAAGGAGCTGCTTTCGTAAAAATTTATAATGCAATAGGGAAAATAGAAAGAGCAGTATTCGTGAGTTCATATCTTACTTCCATTCCTATTGATGATTTATCAACCGGAATATATTTTTACCAGGTAATAAATAAAGACACAGCTATTCTTAATTCAGGTAAATTTGTTAAAGAATGAAACTTTTAACAAAAACTTGAGTATAAGAAAGACAACATGTTGCTCAATACTATGAAATCAACGTCTTCCTGCTACATCATTGCATTGTTCACTTGTTTTTATATAAGCGGATCTGCGCAAAACGTGGCTGTAAATACTTCTGGTACTGCAGCTGTAGCAACTAATATGTTTGAGGTAACTCAAACAAGTGCAGCAGCCAACATGGTTGCGATCTATGCTATTAATTCTGGAGCAACAGCAGGAACAGGATATGGATTGTATTCGACAAAAACTGGCGCTGGCACCACCAATGTTGCAGGTTATTTTAGCGCAACAGGTGGGACAAATAATTATGCCGGGATTTTTGACCAGGGATTTGTCGGTATAGGAACAACTACGCCTGCTTATCCACTTCACGTATATAACAATCAGAATGCAGGAACCTATGCTATGATTCAAAACGCTAATGTAGGCGCATCGGCAATTGCCGGTTTATTTCTCAATTCAAATGCGGGTACATATGTTTCGCAAATCGCCAGCACTGCCGCAGGTGGGTGGGCTGAATGCGGAACTACCGCTAATGGTGGAATATATTATGATATTGTTAGTGCAACCGGAGACTATATCTGGCGAACAACGGCTGGATATACGGAGCGAATGAGACTGACTAACGCAGGCAATGTAGGTATTGGAAATCCTGCCCCCAGTTATAAATTGGACGTTAACGGTGACATTCGGACAAACGGAGGATCTCTTTATGCGGCTGCAACGGCTGGTGAAACACCTACCCGATTATATAGCTATTCAAATGCGAATAGTTTGTGGATGATTCAGGGCGCATCACAGGCTTTGGTTCTGTCAGATGCTGTGGATTATGATCGGGGCCTAATGCTTCAATATACTCCGGGGGTTACGGGCGCGGTAGGAGGAGTATTCACTATAGGGCAATTATATAAAAACAATGCTGCTTTCACTCATGGAGTAACTGCATTTTATACAAACGGATTAGAGAGGATGAGAGTAACTTCAGCCGGTAATGTTGGTATCGGAACAACAACCGCGAATGTCCGGCTTACGGTAAAATCACCTGCTGCGAATACGCTCGCTATTTGGGCGCTTGGTACGAACGGAGTTACAAATTTTGAAGCAGGCAGTTGGTCGGGCGATAATGGTGCAGTGACCGTTGGTGATAACACAGGAACACGCAAAGTATTTCTCTACTCAGCCGGTGACTCCTACTTTACCGGGGGCAATCTGTGCGTAGGGACAACCAGTGCAGGTACTTTTCCCAGCCCAAGCAAAGTAACGATACAAACATCTTCTGCAGCCGGGTGCCTGGATGGAGTGAACATCAACAACGGAGCTGGCGGTGGACATATTTTTCTTCTTCCGGGAACGGTCAATGTTCAGTCCTATAATAACATGACGAAACAAAATGACAACGCAATTATCTATAACGCCGGAGGTTCGCTCACACTTGCTCCCTGGACCGGTGGCCCATCCGGACTCAGGATCGAAGGGAATAGTGGATTGGTAGGAATCGGCCTGGACCGAACAGTTACTTATACCTATAAACTCGAGGTGTCTGGTACCACCCAATGCTCCGGGAATTCATGGACCTCTGACATACGGAGGAAAAAAAATATTCAGCCTTTGCAATTGAACGGATTGGATGTAATCAGAAAATTGAACCCTGTAACTTATGAATGGAAAGAGGTGCTTGATCCGGGAATGGAAGGATCACAAATGGGATTTATCGCCCAAGAAATTGAAAGGATCGTACCCACTATGGTCTTGACCAAAAATGACAGTCTCGGATCCAAAGGGGTAAAATACATCGAAATGATTCCCATTCTGGTAAAAGCCATACAGGAACAGCAAGGAATAATTACAAAACAACAATCCGATATGGATGCAATTAAAGCAGAGAATCAGGAAATAAAAGCCGCAATGAAAATTCTATTGAAGCAAAATAATTTATCCCCTGAAAACCTAACAGGCGCTACCAGGAAATGAAAAATATTTACGCTCTACTACTCGCTCTCTCCATTTTTAACATTGGATTTTCTCAAAAAAATACAACAACTTCAAATGGAGTTGCAAGTAAAGATGCCTACGCTCAGCTGGGTAATTTACCTGTAACCTTCCGGGAGAATGTAGGCCAGTGGAATGATACGGTCCTCTATCAGGGGTTTTCACCCGGGTGGCAGGCCAATATTAATTTCATGAAAGATGGCTTAAGTTTTGGTTTATCAAGGGAAGATAAAGCGCAAAAAGAAGAAAAGACAAAAGAAGCAGGGCCTAAAGGCCATTTTGCAGATGGCGTGAGACCAACAGAAAGATTAGTGTGGAACGTTTATTTCAAAGGAATGAATCCCAATGTTTCGATTTCTT
>JAHEYK010000132.1:1907-6178 GCA_023251625.1 Bacteroidota bacterium | reverse complement strand
ACATTATTAATTTCTGTCTGGTAAAGTTTTGCAATACGGTCAATACTTGGCATGATCTCAAAATGCAATTCTTCATAGCTGATCCAGCGGATCCAGCCCATACGTTCGCATACTTGCATCGTACGCTCGATCTTTTTGCGTACATCTTCTTTTTCCTGGGGAGTGAAGTTGCGTTTGTTCTCTCCGAATAAAAGTTTCTGCCAAAGGTCTTTGTTCTCTCCCTCTTCGGTGATGTAAAGCAATTCGTCCCATTTGACTTCTTTGTTCTCGAAGAATTTTTCTTTGTATAGATTGAGAAGGAGGATTGCAAAGATCACGAGACGGTCATCCAGAGCATAGGTTCTGTCGTAGCCGAATTTACCTTTGTTACCGTCTTCCGGAAAATCCAGGAAGAAATATCCTTCGCGGTCGTTGAATTCTTTTTTCAGCACCATGCCGAGCAGCTCGAGATAATAACGCGAAAGACCTTTGTCGAAATAGTCGTTTACGAAATCAAAGAGTTTGAAATCACCGCCGAAGTTCTGAATGTGCTTTCCGCTGCGCAGGGCAAAATCTGTATCCGCAAAATGCTTGCGTGCGCGTTCCGTGTTCAGAAACTCGTAGTTATAATTATACTCGTAGTTATCTGTGGTAGGTGTTACTGTGTTCGTAGTATCCATAATTTATTCTGTGATTTCTTTTTCTGTTGGTGTTAATTTTAGTTTCCACAAAGCAAGATTGGTGCTCAGCGGCATGATGAGTTTCTTTTCGATCTCCAGTTTTACATCGTCTCTGTTCTTGTATTCGTCAATGAGACTGAAGCAGATGTCGATCGGTATTTCCAGATTATCTTCTTTGGTCAGGATCTTATCCAGCCATTGTTCAAATATCACTTCTCGGCCTAGTTCAATTTCTCCGCGTAAAGTTTCCATCCACTTGCCGGTGTTTTCCTGACGCTGGAGTTGTTTTATCTTTTCCGCTTCCGAAAGTCTCTTGAACTCCTCATCCTCCTGGTAGAAGGGAGATTCGATCTTGTGGTACTCTCCGAAATCAATGATGGGAGGAAAGAAGAATTTATCTCTGAAGTATGGAATTTCTTTTTTGCCGAGAGTGGAAGGCAGAACGATTTTTTTATCCGGTTTGTTTGGGACATCCACGACCTTGCTGCCTCTCAAAAGATAAAGAAGAAATTTCTCGATTCGTAATTTGTATTGCTGTTTGTAACGAAGATTGTCGTAAAGAGATTTTAAGCGTGTACGAGCTTGCTGGATCTTGTCGTTGATGATCAGTACGCGGTTGTCAATATTTTCGAAGAAGGAAATTACTTCCGTATAAATCCGGTCGTATTGTTCCCAGTGCTCGCGTACATCTTTAAAATTTTCTTCAGAATATTTTATTTTATCGATCACACCTTGTTTGAAATTGAGCGCTTGTGTGACTCCTTCCGTTTGTTTTCCCAGCTGTTCGAATATGATCAGGAACTGGGTGATCATTTCTTTCGGGTTTTCCACGTTTGGTTTCAGCAACGTACGTAATTCAGTCACTTTGCGGTCTACAAAGTGTTGCAGATTGTCTGTATGCGCAAGAATGAATTTTTTGGAAGAGCTATAATGGTGAGCGTACCAGTAATTGAATTTATCCATACTGGTCACATCATCATCCTGAACGGGAAGTGTGCGTGTGAACGTGTGAATGAGCTCGAGGTTCTCGTAATTAGGCGCGACCTCGTTCATCAGAAGCTTGATGAAATCTTTTGCAAATACGGTCAGTGCATAGCGGTACTCTTCTCCGATCTTGAGTGTAGAATAAAAATGCTGGCTTAGGCGTTTAGAGATATTCTCTTTTTGAATTCCTCTTTCGCGTTTCAGCATAACAGATACTTCATCCACCGCATCTTCAAAATCTTTTTGAGTGAAAACATCTTCGATCTCCTTGTTCTCGATCTTGGCCTCGAGGTTCAGGAGCAGGAATATGGTTTCTACATCTTTTGGGATGAGGAATTCAAAATTCTTCGCGATGTTATCGAAGAGTTCTACTCGTTTTGTCAGTAGTGCATTCATATTTTTACTTCGCCTTTAAATACAAATGTTGCAGGCCCTTCCAGCCAAATATCGGTGAATGAATTATTTTTTCCTTTGTGAAAATGAACTGTCAATTCGCCTCCGCGGGTCAGTATTTTGCTGTAGTTTTCGGCTGTAGAAACCCCTTGAATAGAAGAGGCGAGAGCAGAGGCCGTCACGCCTGTACCGCAGGAAAGTGTTTCATCTTCCACTCCGCGCTCGTAGGTCCTAACATAAATTCCTTTGCCATTTTTTTCTGCCAGGTTCACATTTACACCCTCTTTTTTGAATTTATCGCTGTAGCGTATGCTGCGCCCTTCTGCAACCATGTCTGCAGTTTTTACCCCGCTTGTAAATTTTACATAGTGCGGAGAACCGGTGTTCAGTAAATAAGAATCGTTATCAACCTCTATATTTTCAACATCATTCATTTTCATGCTGATGATATTGCCATTGATTTTGGCTGTGTGTATTCCATCTGTAGCAATGAATTTTGTTTCGGTTTTATTGATAACACCCAGTTCTTTTGCGAAGGAGACAATACATCGGCTTCCGTTTCCGCAGAAGGAGCTTTCGTTCCCGTCAGAGTTATAATAAACCATTTCAAAATCAAAATCTTTCTTGTTTTGCAATAGCATCAATCCATCTGCTCCGATGCCGAACCTGCGGTCACAGAGAAATCCTATCTGGTTCATATTCAGCTTCACAGACAACTTGCGATTGTCAAAGATGATGAAATCATTTCCTGTTCCCTGGTATTTATAAAAAGTCAATGTCATTTTAGTTTTGCAATTACAGATGCATCTGTCACCCTTTCAAACTGTTTAAAATCATCGGTGAAGTACAGTTTGAAAAAGACCTGGTTCTCCTTAAGGAATATTGCATCGTCCGCGTGAAAGAGCTTAATAGTTTCATTGGAGTTAATCCCAAACAGTACAATTTTATTTTTGGTCATTTTATACCCTCTGTAATTGATGGGCGATTGCCAGAATTCGACCTTGAAAGATGCTATGATATTTTTCTTTCCGCCTTTTATCCCGCTGATCTTTTCCAGCAGTGAGTCAGACGGGTTGACAGATTCGTTTTGTTGAAAGTTTGCCACTTCAATATTCTTCGCACTAAGAAGTTCGTCTTTTCGGACAATGAAATTCTCGCTGGAATTTTCAACAGTGTTGGTGGATGTATCTCTCAGAAGAGAATCAGCTTCGGCCATCACGCGTTTGGCGGACACTTCTCGGGAATATTTTTTAGCAAGTAATTCGGCTGAGGTCATTTTCTGAGAGGTATCTTTATTTCCAAAGTATTTTTTTATATCCATTTTATTCTTTTTTGCTTCGGTTGTATTCATGGCCTGCTGCTGGATGATAATGGTGTCTTTTTTTGCTGTGCTGAAAAGATTTACCTTTTGTAAAATATCATCCATCTTGAAAATAAAAAATCCTGCACCTGCAAGTAATCCCAAAACGAGCCCCAATAAAAACAATAATGACCTATTTGAAGCCGACATTTTGACAAATACAAATACAGTTTTTCAGTGTAAATCCGTATCGTGCACAAAATTATCCAATTAGCTCCGCTTTTTATAGGGTTTTTAACATGTGTTAGTAAGTGGATGGCTTGCAGATTGTAAGAAAAAGGCTGGCAACCCAGCCATCAAAAATTCCATTCTTTCATTATAATTATCGTGTTAAAAAATGTTAAACTTCTTGTGTAATTAAAACTTTGGCAAAATATTTGCGTTAAGAAAGCGAAACAGAAATATATAACTAACCTATAAAAAACAAAAACCATGAAACGAATAGCATCCATCTTTGTCGTTGCGCTGATAGGGGGAATTGCAGCGCTCACAGTTAACCACTTTGTAGCAGGTAATAACAGCCTGTTCCAGGCAAATATCCCCAATAACTATACCTATCCTGTGAAGTTTACCAGTTTGAATGGTACACTGCCCGAGACATCCTGTGACTTCATAAAAGCATCTGAAGTATCACTGCCGGCTGTTGTTCACGTGAAAACAGAATATGCACCGCAGCGTAATCAGTTATACTACTACGATCCATTTCAGATGTGGGGAATGGGACGCCAACCCAATCCTCAGCCCCAGATGGGTTCCGGTTCGGGAGTTATTATCTCCGGTGATGGATATATAGTGACAAACAATCATGTTATAAAAGGAGCGGATAAGGTAGAGGTAACTTTGTATGACAAACGCACCTTTGCGGCCAAAGTGAT
>JAHEYK010000132.1:0-1807 GCA_023251625.1 Bacteroidota bacterium | reverse complement strand
GGAATGATGGAAGGGGATGTTATTCTTAAAGTGGGAGATGTAGATGTGAATAATGTACCTGAACTTCAGGAGCAGATCGGCCATTATCGTCCGGGGGATAAACTGGCGGTGGTGGTCAAAAGAAATGGGGAACAAAAAACATTCCCGGTAACTCTCAGAAGTAAAAGCGGAGATACGATGGTGGCAAGGGCGGGGAAAAACGAAGTGCTATCGTTGCTTGGTGCAAACTTTGAGCCGCTCCCTGAATCTGATATGAAACATTTGGGACTTGAGGGCGGGGTGAAGATCACTTCTCTGGATGCCGGAAAGCTGCGCAGCGCTGGTATTAAAGAAGGATTTATTATTACCGCCATTGATAAAAGAAAGGTCGATTCGCTGGACGATGTGAAGGCAGCTCTTGAAAACAAAGAAGGCGGGGTATTGATCGAAGGAATTTATACAAATGGCATGAAAGCGTATTATGCTTTTGGTTTGTAATAAATATATGATAATCAATATATTAATTAATATTATATACACCATTTAGTTATGTAATAAGCCAATCACTCATAATTAAAAAAATAAAAAAGGGAAAAGGCGTAACTTTGTGCGCCTTTTCCCCGTATTAGAAGCCACAATCAAAAAACCACAATACAATTATGAGACAGCTAAAGATCACGAAGTCGATAACAAACAGAGAAAGTGCATCATTAGACAAATATTTACAAGAGATAGGCAGAGAGGGACTCATTACCGCAGAAGACGAAGTAGCATTAGCTAAAAGGATCAAAGATGATGACCAGGACGCGCTGGAAGCATTGGTGCGTGCTAACCTTCGTTTTGTTGTGTCGGTTGCTAAGCAATATCAAAACCAGGGCTTAAGTTTGCCAGACCTTATTAATGAAGGTAATCTTGGTCTCATCAAAGCTGCAAAGCGTTTTGATGAAACCCGTGGATTCAAATTTATCTCTTATGCTGTATGGTGGATACGGCAGTCCATCCTTCAGGCATTAGCTGAACAGTCGCGCATTGTTCGCCTGCCTTTGAACCAGGTAGGAGCGCTGAATAAAATGAACAAGACCTTTTCCAGACTAGAGCAAACCTATGAACGTGAACCTACTGCTGAAGAAATTGCAAGAGACCTCAACATTCCTGAAGATAAAATTACGGACACGCAGCGTGTTGCAGGCCGACATGTTTCTATGGATGCACCCCTGTTAAACGCAGAAGAGAATAGTTTGTCAGACCTTCTCGTAAATCAAGATTCGCCCAGTGCCGATTTTTCCCTTATATCTGAATCGCTCAAGAGAGAGATTGACCGTTCGCTTTCAACACTTACAGACAGAGAACGTGATGTGGTTCGTTTGTTCTTCGGTTTAGGGGATCATTCCCACGGATTAACCCTAGAGGAAATAGGCGCTAAATTTGACCTTACCAGAGAACGCGTTCGTCAGATCAAGGAAAAAGCGATACGCAGGCTGCGCCATAGTTCACGCAGTAAATTGTTGAAAGCATACCTTGGATAGTTAATAAATATGAAATCAAAAATTTCAGCCGCAAAGATTTAAAATCACATCTTTGCGGCTCTTTTTTTAGTTTAACTTAACACTCACTATTATGTCAGTAGACACACTTACAAAATCATCTCCCGCTATGAAAAATGGTTATGAAGCAGAATTGAACGATTGGATTAAGCAGGAAAAAGCAGCAATAGAATTGATAAGCATTGTCGGCAATCTTTGGTTTGAAAAATCGGTTGAGCTGATCCTTTTTCACAATGAACTTACGGATAGGAACAGCAGTGCGCTCATGAACCTGCATCTCTATG
>JAHEYK010000131.1 GCA_023251625.1 Bacteroidota bacterium | reverse complement strand
GATACCGTTGGCATTGCAACGATCCTGACGATGGTGAAGAAGAAAGAGCAGAAATAAATTTTATTTCTGGGATTTGTAATAAGCACAGACTTTATTCATTACACATTCAGGGCATTTTGGATTTGTCGGCCTGCAAATCTCCCTCCCTAAAAAAGAAATCGCCATTCCCACCTCGCCCCAGTCTTTTGAGGGAATTACTGCCATTAGCTCCTTTTCCATTTTCTTGGCATCTTCAGAATCTGTGGCCATTCCCAAACGAGGAGCTACACGCAGCACGTGAAGGTCGACAATGATGCCCTCGGCTTTAATTCCCGATTCCCGCATGATCACATTGGCCGATTTTCTGCCTATACCCGGTAAAGCGGTTAAACCCTCCATCGTTAGAGGAATGTTTTTGTCTTCCTTAACAGTTTGAGCCAATTTCATCAGCCATTTGGTCTTGTTGCCGAAGTTGCGAACTGTGTTAATATATTTGTGCAGCATTTCAGTATCGGCTTGTGCCAATGCTTTCATATCCGGAAATGCTTCAAAAAGAGGCGGAGCTACTTCATTGATATGTTTATCGGAATCCTGTGCGGAAAGAACAACCATCACCAGAAGCTGGTAAGTGTTTTTGTAATGCAGAGGATGGTCTTTACCCTTGTATTTTTTAATGAGAGGTTTCACTTCTGCGGCCCAATCAGTATTTTTCATGAAATTGAGATTTAAAGGGTCGAAGGTATTAATTATTATTTTTAACTCATGGAAGCATTTGTAAAATCAGAAATTAGAGACGGAATCGCTACCGTCACATTCTTTCATCCACAAAGCAATTCTTTGCCCGGAGACATTCTTCGCAAACTTGCTGATGAAATTGAAGCAGCTGGAAAAAACCCGTCTGCAAAGGTTATCATCCTGAAGAGCGAGGGAGACAAGGCATTCTGTGCCGGAGCTTCTTTTGATGAATTGATGTCGATCAGAAATTTTGAGGAAGGAAAAAAATTCTTTTCAGGATTTGCTCTCGTGATCAATGCAATTCGTAAAGCACCCAAATTTGTAATTGCCCGCGTGCATGGAAAGGCGGTTGGTGGTGGAGTTGGGCTTGCTTCGGCTGCAGACTATACTTTTGCAGTTAAAGATGCTTCTTGTCGTTTGAGCGAATTGGCTCTGGGTATTGGCCCTTTTGTGGTTGGCCCCGCCGTGGAAAGAAAAGTGGGATCTTCTGCTTTCACGGCTCTCACTATAAATCCTACTGAATGGAAAAGCGCTGATTGGGCCAGAGAAAAAGGACTGTATGCAGATATTTTCCCCACAGTTCAGGAGCTGGATAAAGCTGTCAATGACCTTGCTGAAAAACTTTCACAGAGCAGCCCTGAAGCAATGGCTCAGCTTAAAAAAGTAATGTGGGAAGGAACTGAAAATTGGGATAAGCTTCTTATAGAACGTGCTGAGATGAGCGGACGACTTGTCCTGTCGGATTTCACTAAAGATTACATAAAGAAATTTAAGACAGGGGTCAAGAAGTAAAAATTGGTAATTAAGGTGATAGGGTAATTAGTAAATACCAACTACCAAATTACCTTAATTACCCAATTACCTAATTAACTGTTGGAAGCAAAGCATGCTCCTTTCCAAACCAAAGCATCTGTTCCACGAAATCATAAGGATATTCCACTTTTACATCTGTAATTTTATCTCCGTCCATTACAGGAATTAATTTCGGCTGAATGAATCCGGCATAGGGAGCAATCCCGACTTTGTTATAACGGTCAAGAACTTCTTTGTGAAGTTCTTCGTCAACTTTTACTCCGTAATTCTCAATGAGATTTTTTCCTGCAGTATAATCACCCTCTGATTTTACACGCTGTACTTCTTTCAGCAATTCGCCAAAAAGTTTGCGCAGTTTATCGTAATCGTTGATCACAAAATATGTTTTTCCCTCCGGAGATTTTTTCTTTTCAACCACGTTTTCTTTTTGTCCGTGTTCAAATGCCCATTTAGCGATCATCTGGCGGTTGCGCATGTGTGATTCTTCGATGTTATCGCCTAATTTGAGACGAGCCATTTGCACCAGGAGGCCATTGGTAATGTAATTATCATATTCAGCTTTTCCTGTTTCCAGCGAAGGCATTACGCCTATGTCAACTAATTTTTGGTCGAGGATATAATATAACGCAACAAGGTCAGCGCGGCCTTCTTCAAGCGCGTTGTTGTAATTTTTGAGTGTTGCACTTGGGTCTCCTACTCCTGCATTAATTTGCCCCGAAGCATGCCCGATCACTTCGTGCATATCGGTGTGCAGAGCCCCGGCCAGTGCACCCTGCTCTTTCACGCGTTTGTTCATGTCTTCGTTGATGTAGAACTCATTGATGAGAGAGGGCGATTTTGCTTTTTCATACGCGTAAACAATGTTTCCAAGATTGACGGATTTACTTCCGTATTGCTGGCGGATCCAGTTTGAATTTGGAAGATTGATTCCGATCGGAGTGGTTGGAGCTGCATCGCCTGCTTCCTGTACTACCGTGATCACTTTCGCAGAAATTCCTTTTACACTTTTCTTTTTATGTTCAGCAGCAATAGGCGAATTATCCTCAAACCATTGTGCTTGTCCGCCAATGGCTGCAATGCGTTTGCTCGCTTCCATGTCTTTTACAGAAACAGTTGATTCGAAGCTTCCTTTTCTTCCCAGCGGATCTCCGTAAACTTCAATATAGCCGTTTACCACATCAATAGCAGAAGCAGTATCGTGTACCCAGGCAATGCTGTATTCATCAAACTTTTTCAGATCTCCGGTCTTGTAGAATTCAACCAGCAAGTCAAGCGCTTTTTTCTGCTGTTCATTTTCTGCAATAGCACTTGCTTTTTCCAGCCAGTAAACAACTTTCTCCAAAGCAGCAGAATACATTCCACCCACTTTCCATGCTTTTTCCACCAGCTTTCCATTCTCTTTCATCAGCTTGGAATTAAGGCCGTAAGAGACAGGAGTTTTATCATCGGCTTTTACCATTGCTTTGTAAAATGCACTGACTTCCTTTTCATTCACGCCTTCGTAAAAATTGGTGGCTGAAGAGGCGACCAAGTCAGTCTTGGTATCCAGGTTCACTCGTTTTGGAGCAACGGTTGGATCGAAAATGATAGGGGTGATGCGCTGAATGAATGCGTCAATTTTTTCATCTTTGTTCACAGGAAGAGATGCGGCATCTGAATTTTTTACCAGCTCTGCCATGTATTCTTTGGAGCATTCAGGGAACATTTTGTCAGTGGAATAATGATGGTGAATTCCATTCGAATACCAAACACGTTTTACATACAGCATAAATTTTTTCCAGTCTTCCGTATTTTTATCGCCTTTATAAGAAGTAACGATCGCTTCCAGGGTTTTTCTTACGGTCAGATTGAATTTATAGTTCTGGTCCCATATGATATCTTTTCCGGCAAGCGCAGCTTGAGAAAGATTGTAAAGCAGTTCTTTTTGCTTGAGAGTAAGATTTTCAAAGCCAGGAATCTTATATCGAAGCACGCGAATGTCAGCGAACTGATCCACCTGATATTTGAAAGTATCCGCTATAACAGCAGTGGAATCTTTGTTTGTGCCTTCTTCATTTTTTCCTCCGTTATTTCCGCAGGAAGCGAGTGAAACAAAAGAGAGTACGAATGCAAGGAATTTGATCGATTTCATATAGGTTATTTAGAGGTTTTTAGTGTCGCAAAAGTAAAAATTTATTCGTGCTGCAGGCATCGTATTTTTGATGGAAAGGTTATTTTTACGCTCTGTATCAAACTATGCCTGCCGGACCTGTAAATACGAAACGCAAAATATCCTCCGATATCCCGGAAGAAACACTTACCCGTGCATTTGAATTGATGTGCACAGCTAAAGCAATGACGGAACTTTATGAGAAGAATGCTGCTGTTACTTCCAAATATGTACATGCAACATCCCGCGGGCATGAAGCTATTCAGATCGCACTCGGATTGCATTTAAAACCCCAGGACTGGCTCTCAGCTTATTACCGCGATGATTCTATTTTGCTTTCTATCGGAATGACCCCGTATGAGCTTATGCTCCAGCTCATGGCTAAGCGCGATGATCCTTTTTCCGGAGGGCGTACTTATTATTCACATCCTAGTTTGAGGAGGGATAACATGCCTAAGATCCCACACCAATCTTCCGCAACAGGTATGCAGGCCATTCCGACAACGGGAATTGCAATGGGAATTCAATATAGAGAAAATGTAATGAAGGAAACTGTTGCTGGTTACTCGCACCTGGCATCTGGCCAGCAACCAGCAACCAGCAGTCAGAAACCAGTAGTAGTTTGCTCGCTGGGAGATGGATCGATCACTGAAGGAGAAGTCTCAGAAGCATTCCAGATGGCGGTATTGAAAAAACTTCCCATACTTTACCTGGTTCAGGACAACGAATGGGATATTTCAGCCCACAAAAACGAAGTGCGTGCACAAGATGCCCCTGAATTTGCAAAAGGATTTCATGGGTTGGAAACACGAAGCATTGACGGCACAGATTTTTTTACCTGCTTTGAAACTATACAGGAAGTAATAGAACTTATACGTAAAGAGCGCAGGCCATTTCTTATTCATGCAAAGGTTCCTTTACTGAATCATCATACTTCAGGTGTTCGGAAAGAATGGTATAGAGAAGATATTGAAGAACAATCTAAGCGCGACCCCTTCCCCCGTTTCAGAAATAAATTAATTGTTGAAGGATTCGATAAAGATGATTTGAATGCAATTGAAGAAAAAGCAAAGAACAGAGTGGAGGAGGATTATCAAAAAGCATTAAAGGCAGAAGACCCTCGTCCGGAAGACCTTTTCAACCACGCATATGCACCCACTCCGATCACTGAGGAAAAAGGTCAGCGTGAGCCGAAATTTGGTAAAGACGGAAAGCCTTCCGTCTCCACTGTAATGGTTGATTCCGCACTCTTTGCCATCCGTGAATTGATGGAAAAGCATAAAGAGTGTTTGCTCTATGGACAAGATGTGGGAAAAAGATTAGGTGGAGTTTTTCGTGAAGCGGCAACCCTCGCGCAGAAGTTTGGAGATGAGCGCGTATTCAATACGCCCATCCAGGAAGCATTTATTGTTGGAAGTACAGTTGGAATGAGTGCAGTTGGTCTAAAACCAATCGTTGAAGTTCAGTTTGCAGATTATATATGGCCGGGATTAAACCAGCTTTTTACAGAAGTGGCGCGTTCCTGCTACCTCACAAATGGAAAATATCCGGTGAGCATGATCCTGCGTGTGCCTATCGGTGCATACGGAAGTGGCGGACCCTACCATTCTTCAAGCGTTGAATCGGTGGTAACAAACATCCGCGGAATAAAAGTTGCCTACCCATCTACAGGTGCTGATCTCAAAGGATTAATTAAAGCTGCTTACTACGATCCGAATCCTGTTGTGATCCTTGAACACAAAGGACTTTACTGGAGTAAAATAAAAGGGACTGAAGATGCGAAGACAGTTGAGCCGGATGAGGATTATATTATTCCGTTTGGCAAAGCTAGAATTTTACCCCCCGCCCTGAAGGGAGCTTTTAAGGATGGCGCTCCGTCTTTAACTATTGTCACTTATGGTATGGGTGTATATTGGGCGAAAAACGCAGTAAAGATTTTAATGGACAAGAACCCCCCTTTAGGGGTTGGGGGTATTGAGATAATTGATCTGCGTACTCTTGTACCGTTGGATGAAAAAACTGTTTTTGAATCTGTCAGAAAACATTCCCGTTGTCTTGTTGTAACCGAAGAACCTGTTCCAAATTCTTTTGCCCAGGCGCTTGCCGGGAATATTTCACAAAATTGTTTTGAGCATTTGGATGCCCCGGTTCGTGTTATCGGTTCTGAAAACCTGCCTGCTATTCCCCTCAATTCCACGCTTGAAGCCACCATGCTTCCCAATGCAGATAAGGTGGCTAAGGTAATGGAAGAGATGCTAAATTATTAAGGCGCAGCTATTCATCTATTTTTGGAATTTCAGATCAAGTGCACGATACATTAATGATGGGCATTGACATATAGTTACAACAATACATGGAGGAATAGCCCAAATACCCTCATTATTACAATATACACTTATCAAAAAATCGTGTATATTTGCAACCTTAATTATTAACCGTTTAAAATTTATTTATTATGGAAAAAGGAACAGTAAAGTTTTTCAATGAAGCAAAAGGATTTGGTTTCATTAAAACAGAAAGTGGA
>JAHEYK010000130.1 GCA_023251625.1 Bacteroidota bacterium | reverse complement strand
ATGAAACCAAAATCCCGAATGATGTGGTTATCTGCATCATTCCGGTTTATAACATTGATGGCTGCCTGAATCGTGGAAAATATTCGCGTGCTAATCAGAATGGCCCCGAGGAATATGGTTTCCGCGGCAACGCGCAGAACCTGGACCTGAACCGGGATTTTATTAAAGCAGATTCAAAAAATGCCTGGACCTTCATGCAGATATTCCAAACCTGGAAGCCGGATGTGTTTATGGACAACCACGTTTCAGACGGTGCGGATTACCAATATGTAATGACTCTTATATCCACCCAACGTGATAAGCTGAGCCCCATTCTTTCAAAATACATGACGGCTGAAATGGTTCCGCAACTGTTTGACAAAATGAAGGCACGTAATTATGAAATGAGTCCGTATGTGGACCCCAAAGATGAAACCCCGGATTCCGGCATTGTTGAATTTTTGGAAACTCCGCGTTTCTCATCCGGTTATGCTGCGCTGTTCAATTGCATCGGCTTTGTTCCGGAAACGCACATGTGGAAGCCTTATAATGATAGAGTATGGTCGACCTATGAATTGGAATTATCCATGTTGGAAGTAATTCAGAAAGATTCGAAAAGGATAGGAGAGTTAAGATTGGAAGCAGATGCAAAAGCCAAAACTCAAAAACAATTTCCACTCAATTGGGAAGTGGATACGACCCAATTTGATTCGATCAATTTTAAAGGATATCAGGCAATTCACAAACCAAGCAACATCAGCGGTTTGCCCCGGCTTTTTTATGACCGAACAAAACCATTTATAAAAAAAATCAGGTTCTATAATCATTATAAACCTTCGGTCACTGCTATTGCACCTGCCGCTTATATCATTCCTCAGGCCTGGAGCAGAGTGATTGGTCGGCTTGAAGTAAATGGAGTAGAGATGACGCAATTACAGAGAGATACTTCTATTGCCTGTGAGGTGCAATACATTCTTTCTTACGAGACATCAAAGAATCCGTACGAATCGCATTACGAACATTACAACATCAAGACCAGGACTGAAAAACAAACTTTGAATTTTTATAAGGGAGATTATGTTGTGTCGGTCAATCAGGCTTGCAACCGCTATATTGTGGAAACACTGGAACCGGAAGGTGAGGACTCATTCTTTGCATGGAATTTTTTTGACGGCATCCTTCAGCAAAAGGAGGGATTTTCAGCTTATATCTTTGAGGAGAAAGCAGAGGAGATCTTGAAAGAAAATCCGAAACTGAAAGAAGAACTGGTCGAGAAGAGAAAGTCCGACAAGGCTTTTGCTGAAAACCAGCGAGCTCAGCTGGATTTTATTTACAAGCACTCTGCCTACTATGAAAAGTCGCATAACCGGTATCCGGTTGTGAGGATAGATATTGTGGGAGTTAAATAATGAATCGTTCATAATAATTTTTACATTTGTACATAACCTATTACCATGGAAACGATCAATATCAAAGCGACCGATGTATCACCTGAAGTGATCTTTGATCCGGCCGGCAAAAAATATTCTATCTCCGGCTGGTCCAGGCCTGAAAGCCCTTCTAAATTTTATGACCCTCTTATCAAGTGGATTGAAACGTATGGTGAGAAGCATTTGAATAATGCAACTGTGTATTTTAAAATCGACTATTTTAATACTCCATCGGCACGTGTGCTGCGCGAGATCCTCGATCAGTTAGATAAGCTCCATGCAAAAGGAGTGAAAGTGAGTGTGAACTGGTATTACGATGACGATAGTTCCAAAGAAGAATTCGAGTATGAATTTGCTCAGGGACTTAAACTCCCCATCCATTTTCTAGAAAAGAAATAATTTTATCTTCTTGTAAATCAAGAAGTTACTTTAATTCTAAAAATATATGTATATACATATAGTATTAATACATACATTTGTAATATGAAACTGGAAGATGAAATAAAGCAGAGCAAATTTAAAAGCGAATACCACAAGCTGGGCATCAACATTGTGTACACCGCTAACTGGCTCTCTCTCCAGCACACGCAGCGCTGCAAACAATATGATATCACACCGGAGCAGTTCAATATTCTGCGCATCCTCCGCGGCCAGCATCCCAAAGCGGCCACCGTTAACCTGCTTATTGAACGCATGCTGAATAAAATGTCGAACGCTTCACGCCTGGTGGAGAAGCTTAGGAAGAAAGGCCTTGTGGAAAGAGAAATATCCACGGAAGACCGCAGAGCTTGTGATGTGATCATCACAAAGAAAGGACTAGACCTTTTGGCAGACATGGATAAGACAGAAAAGGAATGGAATAAGTCAATGAGTCACCTTTCGGAGAAGGAAGCACAAACGATCAACATACTTTTAGACAAATTGAGAAAATAATTTTTTTGGTATAATATATGTATATACATTAAATGTAAAAACAACAAATAAAACAAAACAAACAACATGAAAAAGAAAACAACACCCGGAGTAGCAATGATCGGAATGCTCATTCTCTCCACAGCCGCTGTCCGCAATGAGACCTACACCGTAGATCCCAAACTCAGTTCACTGGAATGGACCGGTAAAAAACTGGGCGGTGAGCATAGTGGAACTATCCGCCTCTCCTCCGGTACCCTTGAATGGAAAAATGACATTATCAAAGGAGGCAAATTTGAGATCGACATGACCTCTATTGAGAACACCGATCTTACCGGAGAATGGAAGGCCAAACTGGAAGGCCATCTCAAATCGCCTGATTTTTTTGATGTGGCAGGATTTCCCAAAGCGGCATTTGTGATTAACTCTGTTACCCCGCTAAAAACATCCGGAACCCATGGAGCTACCCATACCATCAAAGGAAACTTGACCATAAAAGGAAAAACTAACCCGCTTTCTTTTGATGCTGTGATCAGCCATAAGGATCATACACTTTCCTGTATAGGCACCGCAGTGGTTGACCGCTCGAAATATGATGTTAAATTTGGCTCGAAATCATTTTTTACCGATCTTGGCGATAAAATTATCTATGACGAATTCATATTGAAGTTTAACGTTACAGCAAAACAATAAATCATGGTTACCATCACCCCAAAAGAACAGCAGGCGCATGGCGCCTTTGACGGAGGAGCGATCCTCGAAAGTAAACCGATCGGTTTCCCGCAGGATGGAGGAAGGCAAAAACCTTACTCCACCCTGTTCTACTGGGCTCATGCCTGGAGCGATAAAGGCGGGCTCATTGGAGAACACCCGCACAAAGGATTTGAGATCATGTCGTTTGTGCTTTCCGGAGAAATTGAGCATTACGACAGCAAACTCAAAGGCTGGAAAAAATTAAATGCAGGAGATGTTCAGATCATTCGTGCAGGCAGCGGCATCACTCATGCCGAGAAGATCAATGCCAACTCGTCTATTTTCCAGATATGGTTCGATCCCAACCTGGATCAAACCATCACGAAGCCGGCTACTTATAATGATTATACCGGAGATAGTTTTCCTGTGTTTGAAGATAAGGAGTCAAAAACAAAAGTGATGGTGGGCGGTACGCAATTAAGCATGGATAGTAAAGTGGATTATATCCAGGAAATTACTTTTTATGCTGCGGAGAAAGCATTTCCGCTGAAAAATGATTCGGTGTATTCATTTTTTGTAATGGAAGGATCTTTGGAAGTGAATAAACAGAAAATGAATAAGGGTGATTATGCCGTTATAAAACAGGAAGAAGAAATGAAATTTACTTCTATTGCAAAGAACACGAAAGTATTTATCATAAAAACTCCAGTTGATCCGGGCTTTCAGACTTATGCAAAGATGGCTGGCTGGACAAACAATTAAACCTCACCCCCAACCCCTCTCCCCAGGGAGAGGGGAGTGAAACATGGATAGAAGAAAATTTATAATTAATTCGGTAATCGGAACAGGAGCTATGGTAACACTTGATTCATTTATAAAGGACTTCAGCGATGCAAAACCTGCTGAGGAAAAAATGCCGGTGCTGTTTGTCGGACATGGCAATCCCATGAACGCGATCGAGAAGAATGAATACCACAACCGATGGACGGAAATGGGAAAATCTCTTCCCAGGCCCAAAGCGATTCTTGTTGTATCGGCTCACTGGTTGACGAATGGCACAAAAGTTACTGCGATGGAAAAACCAAGAACCATTCATGACTTTGGAGGTTTTCCTCAAGAACTGTTTGACGCACAGTATCCTGCTCCCGGTGCAATGGATTTTGCTGAGGAAGCAAAGCTATTGATCAAAAAAACAACTGTGCAGTCAGACCTGGAATGGGGACTGGATCATGGAACCTGGAGTGTACTGCTTCCCATGTATCCGAAAGCAGATATTCCGGTCTTTCAATTGAGCATTGATTATTCCCAACCTCCGCAATATCATTATGATTTGGCAAAAGAACTTTCTGCGTTGAGAAAAAAGGGTGTGCTCATCATAGGCAGCGGAAATATCGTGCACAATCTTGGAATGATAGACTGGGGAGGAAAAGCATATGACTGGGCAATAGAGTTTGACGAGAAGATCAAGAATTATATCAATGACGGAAACCATTCTGCCATTATCAATTATGAAAAGATGGGCAAGATCGCGCAGTTGGCAGTTCCAACCAACGATCATTACCTTCCTCTTCTATACTCGCTCGCACTGCAGGAAAAAAATGAATCTCTTTCTTATTTCAACGCAAAATGTGAGATGGGATCTATGAGCATGCGTTCGCTGCAGATCGGCTGAACTCTCAGGCGGGCTAATTCTTCACGATCTTTTTTGTGAGCAGCCCATCTTCGGTCTTCACGTGCAGTATGTAGGTCCCGGTTTCAAGTCCTGACAGATCGATGTGATCGAAGCGGTTGGACTGTTTGACCTGCAGTACGGTTCTGCCCGAAAGATCCAGCAGCTCCACCTCATCATTCCCTCTGGCATTGGCGCGCAGGTCGATGTAAAGCAGATCGCTGGTGGGGTTAGGGAAAACAAAAACGTTCTTTTGTTCATCCTGATCATTCACCCCGGAATACCCCGAGAAATAGAGGTTGTCCACCCATAATTTCTGTCCGGGAACAGAGCTTCCGAAATTATCAGTTGACGTGATAAGGATAATGGCTGAATCAGGAAAAGTGGTAAGGTCCTTATAAGTAATTGGCATGCTGAATGGCTGGTAGGAAGTGACTGAGGCACCGGCAAACGCCTTGGTTGCTTGTCCCACCTCGAGCGTACTGTCGCCAAAAAGCCAGCTTATCGGATCCCCTTTAGTAATGCCTACAACGATATTGGCGGTATCACCAGCAACACCGGTGAATTTATAATATCCGTTAAGCGTAAGCGGACGTTTGGCGGACGCAAAAAGTGTTGCCATATCCGCGCCCACGGAATCATTGTCCACGGTAAGGTTCAGCGCGTAGGTTCCCGTATAGGAGGCGGTGGATTTATAACAGGAAAGCGGTCCTGTGCCGGAACTAAAACTCCATTGAATGGAGCTCAAGAACGGGAACCACCCGGTAGGGTGATCGTACAGGAAGTAGGAGGACATGGTACCCATGGTATCGGTGGTCCAAGTTTCAAAGTCAGGATTAGGGATGGGGTTTTGAGCCCGGGCTCTTGTTGTGAAGAAGACAGCAAGTACAAGAGTGGTCAGGATGAGGGTAAATTTTTTCATGGTAATAGTTTTAATAAAGATAATTCTAAACCAAGGGAGAACCGGATACTCTTGCCTGGGGTTATCCACACGCATGATTTGATAAAGCACATTTAAAATTAATTTATTGAAAATCAATTAGTTAAACAAAATAATAATACATAAGAGTATTATGCATATAATAATTACATATCTTTGCGTTATAGATAAACGAACAAACAAAAATGTATTCATCAGAACTCATCAAAGGAACTTTAAAGACGATCGTCTTAAAGCTGTTATCCGACAATCAAAAGATGTACGGGTACGAGATCACTCAAAAGGTCAAAGACCTGACGGGCGACAAAATTCAACTCACAGAAGGAGCTTTGTATCCTGCGCTGCACTCATTGGAGGCCGAAGGAATCCTCAGCACCGAAGTTGTGAACATAGGCAAGCGTGTGCGCAAGTATTACACGTTGACTAAAAAAGGAAAAACCACTTCCGAAGAAAAGGTGAGTGAATTTTCGGACTTCATCAACACGATGAAATTTTTACTTGACATTAAACCACAAGTAGGATAATGTACTCTTTAAGTGAAGAACAGATAGATTTTATCCTCTGCGACATTAAAAGCAGGGGAGTGGAGATGGAAGATCTGCAGGTCAGCCTTCT
>JAHEYK010000129.1 GCA_023251625.1 Bacteroidota bacterium | reverse complement strand
AAACTAGATGTATTTTGAGCGGCTGCGTGGAAGCATGCCGTAAGTGGATTGCAGCCGGAATCCGGATTGATGGTAAAGTCTCCAACGGCAAAAGGTACGGTGATAATACTGTCTAAAATAAGGGTGTCTTTACATCCGCCTGCATTGGTCACCGTGAGCGTAACTGTAAAAACTCCGCCGGTAGAATAGATCGCGGTTGGATTTTGTAATGTGGAGCTTCCGTTGTTTCCAAAATTCCACGACCATGCTGTGGGCGGTAATGTGGGATACAACATACCGGTAGAAAGATCGGTGAATGTCACCTGCATGTTTCCGCAATATACCGTATCAATGTTCCAGCTAAAGTTGGCCACCGGTTTCAGTATGCGTACTTTTTTAGTGATAGTACTGTCGCATCCGTTTGTATCCGTTACGGTGAGGGCAACCGTATAATAACCATCAACAGTGTACTGATGTTGGGTGGTAGGAGCAGCAAGTGTCACATTATTTCCATCTCCAAAATCCCAGTGATAGGTTACCGGGATTAGTGAATTTGTTGCGGTTGCATCATAGAGGAGGATATCCATCTTGCAGGCAAACGTATCTACGGTAAATGAAGGATTCGGGAACGTGGGCTGTATATAATTTGCTTTCGTAATAGAGTCGAGGCAACCATTTTTGTCTTTCACCACCATCTTCACGGTAAAAGTTCCAACAGCAGTATAGGTGTGAGAGACCGAATAAGTGTTTGTAGTTACAATGGGTGTGCCATCCCCAAAATTCCAGTTCCATTGTACAAGAAGAGAATCAGAAATGGATGTATCTGAAAAATTCACCAACAGCGGGCGACATCCCGTAACTGAATCAGCTTTAAAGAACGGAAGTGGTCCGAGGGAATATAAAGTGTCTTTCAGCGTATCCTTGCATCCGTTCAGGTCGGTAATGACAAGTGTAACCGGGAAATTCCCCGGAACATTATAGGTGTATGTGCTGGAATTGGCAATAGATGTATCATTTACAGTTGTAGGGTCTCCCATATCCCAATGATAAAAAACAGCATCCTGCGAAGTGCTGGTAAGTAATACGCCAAACGGGTAGCATCCATTGGTTGAAGCGGTTGTGTAGCTGGCGATAGGTTCTGCAATGGTGAAACCACCCACGGTACTATTGGAACAGCCTGTTGTGTAATTGAAAGCCGTGAGTGTAAATGAGATGGGCCCACGTAGCGGGTAGGTATGTATGGGATTTATTGTGTTTGATGAATCAATAGTTCCATCTCCAAAATTCCATACGAGCGAGTCAGCACCTTTTGAAGTGCTTGTGAATGCTACCGTGTAATAATTGATACAGCTGAGCGTGTATGTAAAAATTGCTTTTGGAGGAAGGATCACTACGTTCTTGATGACAGAAGTATCCATGCATCCATTGTTGAATGCGACCAGAAAAACCTGGTAGGTACCGGTGTCGGGGTATAAGTGTATTGCATTTTGCGTTGAACTGAACTGCCCGTCACCAAAACTCCAAAGCCATCCCGTAGCGTTGATAGATGAATCTTTGAACATCACAGGAAATCCATAACAAACGGTATCCTGAACAATTCCGAAATTGGCCACAGGAAGTGTTCCCGTTTTGATGCAACCCATACAGACCGAAGTATCTGTGCATCCGTTTTTTGTTACAATCGTGAGAGTGACAGAATAAACTCCTGATAAAGTGTACGTGTGTGATATAAGCGGGGAAGCAGTAGTAGCTGTGCTGCCATCGCCGTAATTCCAGATATACGTTACGATCGGGTCAACCGGGCTGATGCTTGTGCTTGAAAAGTTTATTGTAAGTGGAACGCAGCCGCTGTCGGGCGGGGAGATAAAACTCGCGATAGGAGGAGAGATGATAATGAAATTATTTTTTGTGATCGAATCAACACAAGGCCCGCTTGAATTGGTTGCGATAAGTGTAACAGAATAAATCCCTGAAGCTGTATAGGTATGAACAGGGTTGGCAAGTGTGGAGGTGCCTCCATCTCCGAAATTCCACGAGTAATTTGTTGCGCCTGTAGATAGATTGGAAAATGTAACCGTGAGCGGATAAGCGCAAGACTGCATCGTATCGGCTTTAAAATCAGCGACAGGAGTTTGGTTCACTACTACCGTTCCGGTAGTAGTATCCATACATCCGCTTGCATCTCCTGAGATAAGTGTGACGGTAAAAGTCCCTGCTGAGGAATAAGTATGTGTTGGGTTAATGCTTGTAGAGGTACTTGCATCTCCAAAACTCCAGGTGGCAGTTGCTGCTGCAGGAATAGAGGTGTTTGTGAATGAAACAGAACCTCCCGTGCAAACCGATGTAGGAGTAGCGCTATAACTTGCAACGATCTTCTTGATTATAATAGTGCTTGGCTTTACAAGTGAATCAATACATCCTCCCTGATTTACGACAAGCGTTACGTTGTATGTGCCATTGGCGGTGTATGTGTGTGTAGGATTTGTTGAATTAGAAGTGCTGCCATCTCCAAAACTCCAGGAGTAAGTAGTGGTTCCTACGGATGTAGTGCTGTTTGTGAACGTTACATTTAAAGGGGGCACACAGGCTGTTGTTGGTGAAGCCGAGAAAGAAATAGTTGGTTTTGGAATCACTACAATGTTTTTTATGATCTTACCCGTACATCCGTTGGGGTCTGTGCCTATCATACTCACCGGATATGTGTTTGCTACATTGTAGGTATGCGTGACGGTAGGCAGCGTGGTTGCGGCTGAATTTCCGTCCCCGAAGTCCCAGGCCCAATTTACAATGGCCGGGCCAAACACAACAGTTGCATCTGTAAAAGTGACTGGCTGTCCAATACAGGCAGTATCGCTCATTGTAAATGCGGCTGTTGGCTGGTTGTATACTTTGATGTAATTTACAACGGTCTTGGTGTCGGAAGTAGATCCGTTAGACACTACCAGCTTGACAGTGAATTGGCCAACATTAACGTAAATGTGTGAAGGGCTTTGTTGTACAGATGTAAAGCCATCGCCAAAATCCCAATTCCAGGAGGTGGGTCCACCGGTGGATAGGTCTGTGAACTTAACTACCAATGGAGCACAGCCTGCGATTGGAGTGCCTGAAAAATTTGCACCTACCTGTGCATAGGCATGTAGGGATAAGCTGCAAATTGCAAATAGCAAAAACTGCTTGATTTTATTTGTAACGGGAGTATTCAATAGGCAACAAATATAAGGTTATGTTTTGAATGTTGAAAATCAGCCTAAATTTTAGTTGTTAGCATACAATTGTTAGTACAACGGGTGTGTGTAATGTCCCTATTTATGTAGACGAAAAATAGGACCTAAAGGTTGCTTGAAAGCAGTGTTTTTTCAAGTCTATTTTCCAAGATCCAGAAGCTTTTTCAGGGTTATTTCATCGCATATAAGCAAACCTACTTTCAAGAGGCGTGGCAATAGGATAGCCCAATTTTTTTCTTTGGCAAAAAGCTCCTTGAAAAGAGGCATGGATTCGTCAGCCTTCCCCTTATTTACCAGGTTTACAGCATGCCAGAACTTCATTTCAAGATTATCGGGAAACATCTTTTCAGCTTCGCCATATTCTTTCAATGCTTTAGCCCAATCACTTTTTTCTGTAGCAGCATCTCCGTTATTCATGTGTTCGTATGCACGGTAAACTTTCACCAGGCGTTTTAGTTCCTGAATGGGCTGTGGGTTATCTTCCACGCGCAGGTCAATGAGTTTGTCTTCCCATACTTTTCCCGAAGATGTTCCTTTCACAATCAGAATAGCGGCAGACTGCTGTCCGCGAATATCGCCACCTGCAGCTTGTCCTGCTTCAAGAGCGGCAACCATTCGTTCTGCTAACGCACCTTTTGCTTCTTTATAGGCTTTCTCCATCGCACCTGGAACTTTATCGTTGAGCATTAGGTTTGCCTGTACCGAAAATCCTTTTCCCATAATATTTCCTGCTTCGGGAATGCATTTTTTTCCTGTGTAAGAAAAGGCATTCCCTTTTGCATCTACAATAGCCAATTGCCTGAAAGCACCGCCTGTGTCAGAAGCGATGAGCAATTCAACTGCTTCTTTGGCTGTTTTTCCTTGCTTCAAAAGTTCCAGCCCCCGTATTCCAAAAGAAGGATTAACTAATGATTGTGTAGCTACTGCACCAACTCCGGCTTCTGCCCAGCTCACTACAGAACCAACCGAAAACCAGTGGCTCTGTACCGCAACGCCCATTTCCCCCGTGATGCTGTCGCGGGCAACAATTGAAAAGGTATGGACGAGAGGATTGCGAACGGAATCAATCCTGAATGTCTGACCGAATGCAGATGAGAATGAAAGCAGAAGACTTAAGCGGATAATTTTTTTCATAAACCTTAGTTTATAGTTTGTTGGTTTTTTAGTTATGGTTTTATTGTTCGTAGTTGTAGCTTAATCCGAAACCATAACCAATAACTAAAAAACTCAAACTAACAAACTAAAAAACCACCGACCTTCCAAAGTTATGTTTTTTATTTCCACATTGATAGGTAAACGTATAGATGTATCTTTGTTTTCAATTATGTGCGGCATAGCAGGAATATTTCATTTTGACCCGTCACGAACTGTGAATGAACCGTTATTGAAAAAAATGACGGATACATTAACGCACCGCGGCCCGGATGGAGAAGGATATTACTGCAAAAATAATTTAGGCCTTGGCCACAGAAGGTTGGCCATCATTGATCTGACAACGGGCGATCAGCCCATATTCAATGAAGATAAGAGCATTGCAATTATTTTCAATGGAGAGATATATAATTATGTTGAGTTGAGAGACGAATTGAAGAAGTTAGGGTGTAAGTTCCAAACCAATTCCGATACAGAGGTAATTATCCGCGCTTATGAAACCTGGGGTGCAGATTGTCAGAATAAGCTGAACGGTATGTGGGCATTTGCCCTATGGGATGAAAAGAAAAATCAGCTTTTCATTTCCCGCGACCGGATAGGCGAGAAGCCTTTGTATTACTCAACGCACGATAATACTTTTCTCTTTGGCTCTGAAATAAAAAGCATTCTTGCTTATGGCTGCCCGCGAATTCCGAATCTTGAATTGACAGAACTGTATTTAACACTTGGATACATTCCTGCACCCTATACATTCTATAAAAACATTCTCAAATTACAGGCGGGGCATTATCTGATCATTACACAAAACGCTGTTCAAGAAAAAAAGTACTGGGATATGCCGGAGATCGATGAGGATCACATGATCACAGATAAAAGACTGGTGTATGAAACTTTTGAAAGCCTGCTCAGGGATTCGGTTAGGATACGTATGAGAAGCGATGTTCCTTATGGTGCTTTCTTAAGTGGGGGATTGGATTCAGCCGGTATTGTGGCACTGATGAGCGAGATCAGCAAAGAGCCTGTTAAAACATTTACGATTGGATTTAAAGAAAAGATGTTTGATGAGCGAAAGCTAGCTGCTGAAGTTGCAAAGAAATTCAAAACAGATCATCGTGAATACATGATCGAACACGGGGCTTTTGACGATTCGATCAAAAACGTGATGCATCATTTTGACGAACCTTTTGGCGATTCATCCGCCCTTCCAACAGGCGAAGTCTCAAAGATCGCAGTACAAAAGGTGAAAATGGTTTTAACGGGAGATGGAGGCGATGAAGTTCTTTCCGGTTACAATTCTAACAGGGTAGAAAAATTTGCGGAACAGTATCAACGAGTCCCTTCTTTCTTGCGAAGCGGACTCCCCGGATTGGTTTCAGCTGCAGGAAGTGTGTTGGGCGGCAATAACAGGTACAAGCTGATGCAGATCTCAAAAGCATTGTCTTTTTCAAATGAGTCTTTTAGCGATCGGCTGATGGCAAAGTCCTGGTGCAAACCAGAAATAGCCGCACAACTAATAATAGGTTCAAGCAATCAGATAAGGCTATCTGATTTTATGAATGATTTTTTTTCTAAGTATAAGGTAACGCACCCTTTTTACAAGCTCATGTTCTTTCAGTTTAAGGTTTTGCTTCCGGATGATTTTCTGACCAAAGTAGATAGAATGAGCATGGCCTCCTCGCTCGAAACGCGTGTTCCGTTTTTAGATTATAGACTTGTAGAATTTATGGCAAAAGTGCACAGGGATGTGAAGATGGAGGGCTACGAACGCAAAAGTGTGCTGCGCAATACAATTGGAAAAAGATTGCCTCCATCCTTGCTTCGTGCCCCCAAAAGAGGATTTAGTATTCCGCTTCGGGAATGGTTTAAAGATAAAGCTTTCGAACAAAAATTACAATCGCTTTATGCTTCTGATTTCGGATTGGATA
>JAHEYK010000043.1 GCA_023251625.1 Bacteroidota bacterium | reverse complement strand
CTCGCAGGAGCCTTCATGCTCATTCGCAAATCTGTCTTAGATAAAATTGGCCTGCTGGATGAAACCTTTTTCATGTATGGAGAAGACATTGATCTCTCTTATCGCATCACACAGGCAGGATACAAGAATTACTATTTCCCTGAAACACGCATCATTCACTACAAAGGAGAAAGTACGAAGAAGAGCTCCGTGAATTACGTGCTTGTGTTTTACAACGCCATGGCCATCTTTGCAAAAAAACATTTTGCCAAGGACCAGGCAAAATTATTTTCAGTGCTCATCTATTTCGCAATTGCCATTCGCGCAGGCGCTGCACTGCTGAAAACATTTATCAAACAAATATTCGTCCCGCTGCTGGACGCCTCCGTTCTATACGCAGGATTATATTTCATCAAAGATTATTACGAGCACAGCGTCAAGCATATTGACTATCCTGAGAACCTGGCTTTAGCCGCTTTCGCAATTTATGTTTGCACCTGGCTCTTCTCGGTATTTCTGAGCGGAGGATATGACAAGCCCATTCGCCTGCAAAAAATTGTAAGAGGCATTTTAGGAGGAAGCGCCATCATTCTCATTGCCTATGCGCTGCTACCGGAAGAATACCGTTTCTCCCGCGCGCTCATTCTCATAGGAACCGGTTGGGCAACGATGGCTATGCTGGCCACCAGAATGCTCTTTCATCTTTTCGGATTAAAAGCGTTCATGCTTGAGGGAAGTGCATCCAAGCACATTGCTATTGCAGGAAGTGAAGAAGAGTACAAGCGGGTTTATGGATTACTGAAAGAATCTTCGGTGAAGATCGGATTCGCGGGATTTGTAAGTACAGACGGATCAGAACATAAAACAGAGAATTACATTGGAAAGCTAAACCAGCTCAATGACATTATTGATATCTACAAAATTGATGAGGTGATCTTCTGCGCTAAAAATGTTTCTTCCGAAAAGATCATTGACTCGATGACGGAATCGGACGTAGAGTTCAAGATCGCTCCGCAAGGAAGTTCGAGCATCATAGGCAGCAACTCTATTGACACCGCAGGCGACCTTTATTCCATTGATGTAAACTCGGTAAATAAGCCTTCAAATCGAAGAAATAAGAGAATCATAGATATTTCATTATCAATTACTTTACTGTGTTTATCTCCAGTATTAATTTTCATCATCAAAAACCCATTTAACTACCTTTTGAACTGCTTTAAAGTAATGCTGGGATTTAATACCTGGATATCGCCCCGCCTAAATCCTCCCCAAAGGGGAGGACTTTCACATGCAACCCTCTCCCCTTTGGGGAGAGCTGGAGAGGGGTGGAAACCCGGAATTCTCTCTCCTGGGGATGCACTCAAAGGCAAAACGATTACCCCTGAAATGTCAGAAAGATTATACAAGATCTACGCCAAGGATTATAGGGCGATGAATGATGTGAAGATTATTGTGAAAGGGATTCGAAACCTTGGAAGCTAGTATCAGACTAAATGCTAATAAAGAATAAAATAAAAGACGAGACAAAACATAGCCGTATTTTGACGAGATTAAAAAACTATTTAATTATAGCTATAGGTCTAATTATTTGTTCTTTCATTTTGGGGCTTGACAAGGTTACAGAATCTTATGATAAATTAAAAAATAGATTTTTTTGCGTTGGGTGCCTTTTTGGAAAAAATAACTTTTGTAATGTACCCTTTGACACCACAAAAGGAAGCTATAATGTTATCTGAACGTCAGGTGGAATCCTGCCTGCGGCAGGCAGGCACTTGACGCCACTTCAATCCTAAATCTTAATTTTACAAAATGAAAAAGACACTACTCATCACATTGGCCTTTGCCACGTCCTTCGGGCTTGGTTTCGCATTTAACAATTTCATAACTACCCAATCAACCGGCGAAACCCCAAAGAAGCGGGTAACAAGCCTGGGTGGAATATTTTTCAAATGCAAAGAACCCAAAGCCCTCCGCGCATGGTATCAAACTCACCTCGGGCTGAAAACCAACCAATATGGAAGCGTGTTTGAGTGGAGACAAGCAACAGACTCAACCAAAAAAGGATTTACGCAGTGGAGCCCGTTCAAAGAAACCACAAAGTATTTTGAACCGTCCACAAAAGATTTCATGATCAATTACAGAGTGGCCGATCTCGATTGGCTGGTCGGAGAACTGAAAAAAGAAGGCGTAACCGTTACCGACACTATAGAAAAAGCCGATTACGGAAAATTTGTTCACATACTGGATGCTGAAGGAAACAAAATTGAACTATGGGAACCCAACGACATTGAATACGAAAAACTCGGCATTCAAATGAAGAGCGAGACAACTAAATAAGTGAATTTGCAGATGGGCAAATGGGCAGATGGGTAGATGCCAGGTCCGCTATCCAAGGACACCCAAGAATCTTTCCTAATTCTTTGTATCTTTGTAATAAGATGAAAAGTATTAGTGTATCAATAAACGATTCCGAGTTTTCAAAATTGGGTCTTCCAAGTAAGATCTCTTTTGCCGAACTAAAGGAAAGGATCAGCCTGCTCTATGCAAGGGAAGCTTTGCTCAAGTGCCAGCGTATTGCACGCAAAGCAGGGTTTTCAAAGATGACACCGGCTGAAATAGATACTGAGATTAAAGCAGCAAGAGGGAATGCAAAAAATAGTGATTGATACCAATGTACTGGTATCTGGATTGCTGACCCCGGGCTTCTCCTCCAAAATTCTTTATGAGCATGTTTTGAACAAGCAGGTGAAATTATGCCTTTCCACAGCCGTGCTGGAAGAATACCTGAACGTTCTATTCCGGGAAAAATTCAGGAAGTACAAATCCTTTGTTACCAATGCCGAAATTGTGCTGGCTAAAATTGCAGAACTCGCAGTAATGTATGAACCACACATTAAAATTGACATTTTGCCGGACAAGGATGACAATAAATTTTTAGAACTGGCTGTTGAAGCAGGAGCACATTATCTTATCAGTGGCAATAAAAAAGATTTTTTGATCTCAGAATATGAAGGTGTAAAAATTGTAAGCCCTAGAGATTATTGGGACCAATATCATTCCGGCAGTCCCTCAATAGTTTCAGAACCTCTTCCCAAATACGGCAGGTCTCGGAAGACTCGAAAACAAAACACCTGACCGCACTTCAAAACCAAGTATTTAAAAAATCATGTAAAAGATTGCAAATGTGCAAATGTACAGATGCCAGATATGCAAATGGGTAGATGGGAAGATTGCAGATAAAAGACCTTTATCGTCACATCAGCACATTAAAAAATCTGCACATTGGCTACTTCACTACCTGCTTAACGAGGTCTGCGGCTTCCTGAAGTTCGATTGCAGAATGAACCTTGAGGCCTGAGTTATCGATGATCTTTTTGGCTTCAACAGCGTTGGTGCCTTGCAAGCGCACAATGATAGGCACGTTGATCGTTCCCATATTCTTATAAGCGTCTACAATTCCCTGCGCAACTCGGTCGCATCGCACAATACCACCAAAAATATTTACGAGGATGGCCTTTACATGAGGGTCTTTGAGAATGATACGGAAAGCCTGCTCAACACGCGCCGCGTTTGCAGTTCCTCCCACATCCAGAAAGTTTGCAGGTTCTCCACCCGAAAGTTTGATGATATCCATCGTTCCCATAGCAAGCCCTGCCCCGTTCACCATGCAGCCTACGTTTCCGTCCAGCTTCACATAGTTGAGTTCGTGTTCACCTGCTTCCACTTCCGTTGGATCTTCTTCTGTTTTATCACGCATCGCTGCATAATCCGGGTGGCGGTAAAGCGCGTTCTCATCAAGCGCTACTTTGGAGTCAACTGCAATAATTTTATTGTCAGAGGTCTTGAGTAAAGGGTTTATCTCGAAAAGAGAAGCATCAATGGTATCATACGCTTTGTAGAGAGAAGCAACAAATTTTGTCATGTTCTTAAATGCATCTCCGCTGAGCCCAAGGTTGAAAGCAACTTTTCTGCATTGAAAATCACGCAGGCCGACTTTAGGATCGATCTCTTCTTTAAAAATCTTCTCCGGAGTTTTTGCGGCTACTTCTTCAATGTCCATTCCGCCTTCCTGAGAATAGATGATGATATTTCTTCCTGTAACACGGTTCAGCATCACGCTCATGTAAAACTCTTTGGTAGGAGTTTCTCCCGGGTAATAAACATCCTGCGCAATAAGTATCTTATTGACTATTTTCCCCTGTGGGCCTGTCTGCTTTGAGATCAGGTTCATTCCCAGGATAGCTTTCGCCTTTTCTTTCACATCGTCCAGTGTCTTGGCAAGTTTAACCCCTCCGGCTTTTCCTCTTCCGCCCGCATGCACCTGGGCTTTCACGATCCAGACAGGGGTGTTGGTTTGCTTTTGTAGTTCTTTGGCTGCATCCACAGCCGCTTCAACCGTTTCGGCCATGATACCTTCCTGGATAGTGACACCGAAACTTTTTAAGATCTGCTTACCTTGATATTCGTGGAGGTTCATACCTAATCAATTTGTTGCCCTTCCCCAGCCCTTCCCTGAAGGGAAGGGAGTTTCAGGACGTGAGTGAACGAATATAGTAACTATTTGTATTTTCACACTCTAAATTTTTCCACCCCTTTAGGGGCAGGGTCAAATGATTTCAGCAAAGGACATACATAAGAAATACAACAACCTGGAAGTGCTCAAGGGAGTTTCTCTTGAAGTGAAGAAAGGAGAGATCGTGTCTATTGTAGGTGCATCGGGTGCAGGAAAGACCACCTTGCTTCAGATCTTAGGCACATTGGACAGAGCTGATAAAGGGAACGTGAGCATCAACAACACAAACCTCGGAACATTGAGCGAAAGAAAGCTTGCCGAGTTCAGGAACAAACAGGTAGGTTTTGTATTCCAATTCCATCATTTGCTGCCGGAATTCACCGCACTGGAAAACGTTTGTCTCCCGGCCTTTATAGCAGGGAAAAGCAAGGCGGAGGCTGAGGTTAAGGCTAAGGAACTATTAAGTTTCTTAGGGCTGAACGAAAGAGAAAACCACAAACCATCTGAACTTTCCGGCGGAGAGCAGCAGCGCGTAGCCGTTGCACGTGCCCTGATAAATAACCCTTCCGTAATTTTGGCGGATGAGCCATCCGGAAATTTAGATTCAGCTACAGCAAAAGAACTGCACAATTTATTCTTTACCCTCCGTGAAAAATTCCAGCAGACATTCATCATCGTTACGCACAACGAAGAACTTGCCAACATGGCGGATCGAAAGCTTGTTATGAAAGACGGCCTCATTGCGGGTTACTAATTACAAATCGATTACGAATCTCACCAATCAAACGTGTATTCATTCGTAAAATTCGTTACAGATTCGTTAATTGGTAATCAGGGCTGTTAGAAAGTAAACTTCTGCTCCTTCTTCACTTGTCCATCCAATCTTAATCTTGCATAATAATCACCTTTGGGCAGATCGGAGGTTTTAAATTCATACTTCAAACCATAATTCCCTTTGTTGCTTGGCCTGTCTGTAATAAACATTTCCACCGCATGTCCCTGTGAATCGTAAATACCGAACGTAACCAATCCATTTGAAAATAATTCATAGTCAAATGTGCCGCTAATCTTTGCAGGGACACCGGTATAAACTGCGCCTCCGTTATTTGCACCGTAATCAATTTTATATTTCGGAATGGCTTTGCCGGTAAGCTTTGATACAAACTGCTGTAACTTTTTACTCACAGGATCTTCTCCTCCTATATCTTCCATAGGGTTATTATCGGACACCACCCATACGGCACTTTGAGCAATATGATCGCAATGCCACTTGTTCTGGTCAATGAACCGGGCAATTTTAACAAGGTTTGAATCCGCCATTTTACCTACAGAAAAAACGGCACTGCTGTCCGGACCGGCATTATGTGCCTGACAACACATACCCGAGATCACAAAGGTCTTTGTTTGGTTTGGCAGGAGTGCAAGTGTAACAGCCTTGTTCACTAAAATATCCTGAAGGCCTTGATTCTGAGAGTCTAACCTTCTTCCTGCTTCCACATCAATTGAAACGGCATGATTAAGTAAGTTTTTTAATTTGAAGCGAATCACATCACCTGTGTGGCCGCCCTTACCTTTAATAACGGCAGTAATCAGCTTCTTCTTGATCGCTTCTTCAACTGACATGTTCTTAGCCGAAAAGGCAAGACTTGTCCGAAGCATACTTACACTTAAAATGAGCATCATGGGGAGGATGAATGATGTTCTCATAATAATAAGATTTAAAGAGCGTGAAATGAAATAACGAAGAAGGGAAGGATTTATTTTCTACGTCTCAGGTTTTGATAATCGAGGTAGTAAAGGATCTTCAATGAAAAACTATTCAATTGGGAGGCAGCAAGAGTATTATTGACATTATGAAGGTAATTGTAAACCAATTCTGAATTTTCGGTGAGTATATTGTTCTTCCAAACCACGCTCATTTCACTGGCTGGAGCGAACTGCCAGGTATAGATCACATCCAGCGTAACAGCATTAAAGTTTATATTATTATTTTCATAATAAGAAGTTGCTGACTCCCCACCTTTATCATTAAGCGCAAAATAATCCGTGTACTTCACCTGCGACCAATAATGCCTTGCTCGAAGAGAAAGCGACATAGTGCTAGTAAAAATGTAATTGCCTTGGAGAGTATTGGTGATATCATTTCTGTTCCTGATTCCGAAAATAATAGTGTCATTCACATCAGCTACCCAGCCAACATCATCTTTCTCAATTACATTTTCATACGCGTAACTCATATTAAATTTATCACTAAACCGATAACGTGGAGAAAAGTTAATGTTGTGAGAAACTCTGTCTCTTTCATTGTACTTGCCATACCCAAACCCGCCTTCTAGATAAAAACTCTTCCGGGAGTCAGAAGAAAAATAGGGGTTTATACCATGGAATACAGGGAGAACATAGTACATGCCGGGTGAACGCGGTTCATAGTAATCATAGTTAGTAAAGGGATGGATCCACCATCTAAGTCCTGCCGTAAAATAATTTTTAAAATCAATATCTGTTACGCCAGCAATGCTAAAATTAGTGAACGTATTTGGTTTGTAAAGCATAAAATAATTTAAGCCCAATCCATTTGACATTTTATTGATCTTCCAGAAGGGTTTATAAATATTATATGATTGATGAAGAAAGATTCCAGCATTATTATTCCGGTCAATATAACCCATGTCATTACAATCATATGTATCGCTCGTTTGCCTGTAAATAAGTTCATTGGTGTAGTTCCCACTTATTTTTCCGGCATTCACATACAACTCATGGCCCATAGCAGATAGTGATGATCCGGGAACAAATATCTGACTAACGGAACCACTACCCTGTACAGCCCAGCTGTTGGCCTTGTTATTAATCTTGAACTGAGTACCAGTAACATTCGCATTCCGATAGCTTCCTGTTCGTGAAACGTTTGTATTGATCAAACTAACGAAGGAATTATTCTTGAGTGCCTGATCAAGTACAATTACATTATAATTAGTTGTAGGATTAGTTAGAATGTTTCTCTCTTTCCCGGTTAGTGTGTCCTTAACTACTGCATGCGTGTTAACCGTGGTAGCATTTAAAAACCCTATTCCGAGCTTACCTTTTGTTCTTCCTGAAATTTTTGTTGCATTATAAAGTTGCGATGAATTCGGATTCTTCACCACCACCTCATTGGAATCTGTTTGATTGTAAACATTTTCAAATCCCTGCGGTGTTCCGCCTATCCTGCGCGAATAAAATATATCTGCACGATTAAAAAGATCGGTTCCCTCGGTGAAAAAACCACGCTTCTCATCATAATAGGTTTCAAAAGGAGAAATATTTAAAACCTTATCATCACTCCGTACTTGTCCAAAATCAGGAATAAGGGTCATATCCATAGTAAAACTTTCGTTGATTCCGTATTTCACATCGGCACCGCCATTAATAGAGTATGAATTATTTCCACCATAATTATTCAATGCAGAAGAAATATATGGCGAAAATGAAAGCCTCAATGGCGATTCGATATTGGCAATGCCCTTTAAAATACCTGACTGATGGATCAAGCCTTGTTCTTTAGGATCGATAGGATTCCAGTGGCTGAACTCGCGGTATCTCCGTATCATCCGTGAAAAATTAATTCCCCATTCCTGTACATCTTTTTTAGGAAATCTGAGCACGGAATATGGAATCCTGAACTCAGCTATCCAGCCCTTATCAGTGATGCTTACTTTGCTTTCCCACGCGGCATTCCAGGAATCATCCATCACATCCGGATCGGCAACTTTTGTATCAGTCTGCACACCGCAAGATGTTACACCCAAAAACACACCATGCTGCCCGTCGCGGTATGTATCGATTACGAAACCAAACGCATCAGCATTCGGGCCAAAGAAAACATGATCGCGCACAGATAGCTCACAAAGTATACTGTCCGGATGAGGATCATACATCATCCCAGCTATGTAAATTGCCGAGTTGTCATAAGCAAATCGTACATCCGTCTTCAATCGGGAAGTCAAACCGGGATTAGGTTCCGACTGAGTAAAATCAGATGTAAGAGGAACATTTACCCAAATGGAATCATCCAATACTCCATCGATCTTGGGAGGATGAGCAATACGAACGGCATTATATTCTTTCTTGACAGGTGTTTGAGCCAATGCGTGTGCAAGTGTACAAAAAAAAAGAAGAAAAAGAGGAAACGGTCGTTTCATGAAAAGTAAATATACAAGAGATTATTCTCTTAATAAGTATAACACGAAACCGTAACAGATCAAGAATTAACAGGCTGTTTCTTCGCTTGATATGACTTCAGGAAAGTGTTAATGTTTGCCTCTACCCTATTCAAAACATTGGTAGCGTCTGCACGCTGAAATTTTTCTCCTAAAATATTTTCATAAAGCTCGATATAGCGTTCGGAAATACTTTTTACCACTTCACCAGTCATCTCAGGGATTTTCTGTCCGTCCTTCCCCTGAAAACCGTTGGCCATGAGCCATTCACGTACAAATTCTTTGGAAAGTTGCTTTTGAGCTTCGCCTTTTGCCTGCCTTTCAGCATACCCTTCTTTGTAAAAATACCGTGAAGAATCAGGAGTGTGTATCTCGTCAATCAGATATATTTTTCCGTTTGACTTACCAAATTCATACTTTGTATCAACCAGGATCAAACCTGCTTTACCGGCAATTTCTGTCCCCCGATTAAAGATAGCGCGGGTGTATTTTTCAAGTTGCTCGTAATCTGTTTTAGAAACGATTCCCTGTTTCAATATCTCCTCTTTAGAAATATCTTCATCATGACCTACCGATGCTTTAGTGGTTGGCGTAATGATCGGTTCAGGAAATTTATCATTCTCCTTCAATCCTTCGGGCAATTTAACTCCGCAGAGTTCTCGTTTGCCGGATTTATACGTCCTCCAGGCATGTCCGCTCATGTATCCACGTATCACCATCTCCACTTTAAAAGGCTCGCACATTCTGCCTACCGTGACCATCGGATCGGGAGAATCGATCACCCAATTTGGGACGATATCGGATGTTGCTTTCAGGAAATTGGATGCGATCTGGTTCAGCACCTGCCCTTTATACGGAATGCCTTTAGGGAGAACGACATCGAATGCAGATATTCTGTCCGAGACGATCATCACAAGCAGTTCATCGTTGATGTTATACACATCGCGCACCTTTCCTTTGTAAAAGCTTTTTTGCCCGGGAAATTTGAAGTTAGTAGATGTAATAGCTTCCATAAAATAATTGTTAATAGTTTAAATATCCTTTGCTGTCACCCTGAGCCTGCCTGCGGTAGGCAGGCTTGTCGAAGGGTTCATGAATGCTTCGACAGGCTCAGCATGACATTTTCAGGAAAATGTCATTTACTATCTGTATTTTTTTCGTACGCATCAATAACGCTTCTTACAATTTTGTGTCGCACCACATCGCTTCCGTCCAAATGGATAAAATCTATCCCCTGAATTCCTTTGAGGATATATTCCGCATTCAGCAACCCGGAAGGATGATTTCTAGGCAGATCGATCTGGGTGATATCACCTGTAATAATAAATTTTGCAGTTGCGCCCATACGTGTCAAAAACATTTTCAGCTGGCCTGCTGTTGCGTTCTGCGCCTCATCCAGTATAACATAGGCATGATCCAGCGTTCTGCCGCGCATAAAAGCCAGCGGAGCAATTTCAAGTACACGGTTCTCCATGTAGTACTGCATCTTTTCTGCGGGGATCATGTCGTATAACGCATCGTACAAAGGCTGAAGATAAGGATCTAGCTTTTCTTTCATGTCACCCGGAAGAAAACCCAGGCTCTCTCCAGCCTCTACGGCAGGCCTACAGAGAACGATTCTTCGCACTTCTTTGTTTTTCAGCGCCCGAACTGCCATCGCAACAGCTGTATATGTTTTTCCTGTTCCGGCAGGGCCTATTGCAAATATCACATCGTTAGACTTTGCACTCTCCAGCATTTTTTTCTGGTTAGCTGTTCTTGCTTTTACAACGATGCCATTATTTCCGAATACGATAACATCATTGGCATCGGCGGGAGAAACATTCAAATGTGCATCATTACCTGTGAGTATCTGCTCAATAATATCTTCAGACATCCTTCCGTGTCCGGAAAAATAATGCTGCAGAGCCTGCATGCGCTTTTCAAACAGATCAAGTTCTTCTTGCTCGCCCAAAACTTTCAAGGTGTCACCGCGTGCGACAATTTTAAGCTTGGGAAATTGTTTTTTGATAAGGTAAAGGTTGCGGTCGTTGATCCCGTAAAACTCTACGGGATTGTCGGATTCAATTCGGATTAGTAGTTCGTTCAAAGTAGTGGTTGATAGATTAGTGGTTGGGAGAATTAGTCAATTATCTTCTTTCATTACCTTTGTAAAGCGAAAATAAAACATTCTGCTGTTTTTTCGTCATAAGTTATTGACATTTTAACAATGCCGGTCATCACCCTTACAACAGATCTTGGACTTCACGATTATTACGTGGGCGCACTGAAAGGAGCCATCCTCACCCAGATGCCGGAGGTTACGATCGTGGATATCAGCCATTCCGTTCCGGCATTTGACATACGGCATGCGGCCTATGTACTCAGGCAGGCCTACACAAATTTTCCAAAAGATACCGTCCATATTCTTGGAATAAATGCCGAGGCAAATGCCAACCAGGGCCATCTTGCTATTTATTGTGACGGGCATTATTTTGTGGGGACAGACAATGGAATTTTTTCCCTGCTTTTCGACAAGGTGCCTGATAAAATTTATGACCTGAGCAACATCCGCCAGGAAACAGAACTGCTTATTTTTCCGGTAAAAGATATTTTTGTAAAAGCGGCCTGTCATCTGGCACGGGGCGGCACCCCGGAGGTGCTTGGCGTTCAGCAAGAAGATTTTCGAAAAGTAGACACCGTACATCCGGTGTTCACTGATAATGTGCTACACGGCACCATCATTTATATTGACTTTTACGGAAATGCAATTGTCAATATTTCGAAGAAACTATTTCAAGATACAGTGAAGGGTAAAAACTTCGCGATCGAATTTTCAGGAGAAGAAATAAATGAGATATCCATGCGCTACAATGAAACTGCGGGCGGAAACATCCTTGCAATTTTCAATTCGGCAGGCAATCTTGAAATTGCACAAGTACAGGGCAATGTTTCCCAACTATACGGCCTGATGGTAGGAGGCCCTGTGGTGGTACGAATAATTGAATAGCCCTCCTACTCCTTAATAATTTTCTTTACCATCATGCTTCCGTCCTCAGTCCTGATTTTCAGAAAATAAAAACCATTTGGCTTTCCGCTAAGGTCAATTGCAGTTGTGGTATCTGAAAGTTTTTGACCGGCTACCTGCTCCCCTAATGAATTATATATCTCAAGTTGCGCCTGAGCAGGATTACCTTCTATAATAAAGTTTCCGTTTGAAGGATTCGGATAAATATGGATGGAGCTGTTCTCTTCTGTTGCATCTGCAATTCCGGTTGCTCCAATCAGCTTAAAGTTATCCAGGTACATCAGATTTCCTGAGCCGGTAATATTTTCAAACGCAAATATTACATTGGGTTTACCGACAAGAGAATTGAGATTGATGGTTTCAGTTTTCCATTGCGAAGAAGTAGGACCAAAAAATGCTCCCTGTGCTTTATCTCCCCATGTTGATGTTCCGGAAGTGTTCAATGCAATTCCACCCTTGGATAAAAGTTTGGTCCAGGTAGCGCCACAATCTGATGAGTATTTTACAGTAAGAGTATCGGCGAGCAAAGAGCTGTTCAGGGTCATAGGGGCATAAGCATAATCATACGTCAACACAGGAGCGCTTGAAGCTGAAAAATCATATTCAGGAGTTATAATAGAATGTTTCTTGCCGGAATTATATGGGGCAGAAAGACCCGGATATATACCGGCATTGTTAAAGTGGATACAAACCTTGCTTCCACCCGATCCACCGGTCAGTGTGTCCAGCTCCCAGAAAAAGGACGAGTCTATTCCGGTTTGGGTCCAGCCTGCAGGAGCTCTCCATGCTGTTTGAAATATTCCGGTAAGCTTTTGAGTTTGTCCTTCAAAGCCTTCCGACAAATTTGCGAGCCCTCCGCTGGGTGAATAATTAAAATTAACGGTCATATTATCATTCGCCGGAACTGCATCGGCCACCCCGTTCGGCATAGAAGTATAAACTTTAAGCGTATGTGCTCCGGCTGTAACAGTTTGCGCGGGCAATATAACATTGGCTCGTACCAATTGCGTTAGCGAACCTGTCCAATTATAGGTCATCACAGTTCCATTATCCAATTGATAGTTGATAGTTGCCGATGTGAGTGTGCCAATCCCTTTATTCTGGATCACTACCCGTGGAGTAAAAGTTCCGTTGCAGATCACCCCGGCCGGTGAGTTGACTGCATAGATCGTTGCATCATTGTTTTTAAATGAGGTAGCATTTTTATCAATGAAGCTCAGTGCATCAAATGTATAGGGATCGGGAGAGGGTCCGTGACAATACCCATAAAGTGTTTGTAAGGTGGTGAGGCCGCCTGCATTATACACTTCACGGTAAGTTTGGGTCTGATTATATAATTGCCCGTCCATGGTACCTACCATGAACGTAATGGGAATATGTTTTGCATTTTGATATTGATACGTAAATGACGAATTCATATACAGTGCTCCACCAAGCGCTTCACTCATATTTTGAATTGCCGGAACCCATAATTGAATTCCACGAAAACGTTTCCAGTTATACAAACCATAGCACAAAGCTGCTCTTCCTCCTAAAGATTCTCCATTCAGATATATATATTCAGGATCAATATTGTACATAGACATAGCATCCTGAATGATCTTGGTTATCAAACCTGTATCTGCTGATGGGGATAAAAAATTAGTGTTAGTACCGGTGGCTTGCGGACAGGCAATAATGTAGTTGCCATACACCGGGGATGTGCAGGGATAAACATGTGAATCGCACACTTCTGTTGAATTATCCTGAAGAGAGCCGCACATATTTTTAAAAAAGGTGACATAATATTGTGGAGCTCCTTGCAGGCCATGTAAACCCACGATCAATTTATATTTCTTAGAAGCAGTATAGTTGGTCGGCACATTAAATACTTCCAAGCGCTGGCTTCCATCGATCCAGGTAATGCTTTTTTGCCAAACGCCGGTCTGCTGAGCATTTGCATTTTTATTAATCAATCCAAATGCTGAAAAAATTGCGGCACAAAACAGAAGAGTAGAAGTTTTCATATGTGGTTTATTTGTGTGTGTGTGTTGAATTACAATTCAAAGTTAACACACCGGATACAGGGTTCCAAATAATTCCATATAATAATGTAATACTCCTAAAAGCACAACAATGATATAAAATAGCAATTAAATGCAAATAATACCAATTATTGATTAAAAATATTGAAAAATAGTAATAAACCTATTAAGAAATAGGTGACTGCTGAGCCAGATCAGAGCTGAAGGAATTACCGTTTTTATTTAACAATGTTCACATGACCAATATAATCGTGTGACTTATTGAAGATATCTAGGAGATGTATCTTCCAGACATACACATCTTCCTGGGCAATGTGTTGGCTGTCGCCATTCATATCCATACCGCCGCGCTGCACTACTCCATCCCATTTACAGAAAGAAGAAAGCCCATCTTGGCCGGGAGCATCCCAATCGGTATTCTTCCCCGAAAACTTACAATCCCAAATTTGATTTCCCCAGCGGTCGAATACATGAATGTCATAATCTTTTACACCCCGGCATTTGCCGAAGAAGAATTCATTCGTGCCATCTCCGTTCGGAGTGAATGTATTGGGAATGTAAAATTCAAATTCAGGGATCAGATCAACTGTTTTGCATATGGTATCCCAGCATCCATGCACATTTTGAACCCGGATACAAACGTCATAAGAATAAAAATCATTGGCAGTGGCAGTGGAAGAATAGGAATGTGCAGGATCGGTATTCACTGAATCCAACGAACTATTATCCCCGAAATTCCATGACCAATTCACGACATCAGACGACCATTGATCGCAGAAATTAAATACAGGATCGGTAGCAGGTGCTTTATCCGGATCTACACAAAAATCAGCCTTCGGCCATCCGTAAACCGTAACCAGTGCAGGATTATTTACCGTGTCTTTACATCCAAAGGAAGAAGTAATGATCAGGGATGCTCCGTAGGTACCCGCCTTAGTGTAACAAATATTTGTAGGGTTCTGTAAATTGGAAGATGATGGCGATCCCCCGGGAAAGCTCCATGTCCATGATGTTATGTTTCCATCTGAAGAAGTAGAAAAGTCATTATAGGTATTACAAAGGATCGGGCCACACCCTGCTCCGCCTCCTGTAAAATTCGCAACAGGCGGCTGATGAATAAGAACCGGCTGATCGATCGTATCCTTACAACCGGCTTGTGTTGTGACAATCAGATTTACAGTATGGGTGCCCGCTGTATTAAAAATAGTAGAAGTATTTTGGGTAGTGGCAGAAGAAGGGGCTCCTCCGGTCATTGTCCAATTCCAATTTGTGATGGGATCGGTTGTTACCGAAGTACTACCATCTGTTAAGGTGGTCAAGGCACCCAAACATGGTGATGAACTTACGAAAGACGCCAACGGAAGCGGATTGATCTTTATAGGAATAACAACAATGCTCTGACAATTATTATTGGAAATCACAGTAAGCGTAACACTGAATGTGGTTGCTGAAGTGAATTTATGGCACGGAGCCGATGCATTTGAAATATTAGTTGAAGAAGTAGGATCTCCAAAGTTCCAGTTCCAGCCGGTTATATTACCAGGGGAAACAGACGACAGATCTGTAAAGCAGGTTGAATCGCCCAAACACACCGGACTTGCACTGAAACTCGCTATAGGAAGAGGATTTACTACCGTAACAAGCGGAAAAGAATCCTTACAGCCAAAATTATTTGTAACAACCAATGAGGCTGTATACGTCCCGGCTGCGTTATAGGTATGCGAAGGATTTTGCTGGTTAGAGGTATTTCCATCTCCAAAATTCCAACTCCATTGAGAGACAGTATTGTTCCCGGCAGATCCGTCAGTGAATACAGTAGGATTATTAAAACATACCGTTGTATTTGTAAAACTTGAAACAGGGAGCGGGTTCACTGTCACAGGAATTGAGATCGTATCGCTTCCGCAGGCACCGGCTGAAGCAATTAATGTAACTGTGTATGTGCCGGCAGCGGTGTATGTGTTAGAAGGGTTTTGCACGGTCGAAGTGTTTCCATTTCCGAAATTCCAACTCCATGTTGTAGGTGAACCTGTTGAGAGATCGGTAAATGTTGTTGGCGCTCCGATACACACAGGAGAAGAACTGAAGTTAGCAACCGGAGGAGCACTGCTCGTCCCCACCGTAACCGTCTTTGTCGCACTGCAGCCCGAAGCATCTGTGATTGTTACCGAATAATTCCCGGCAGCTAATCCGGTAGCATTTGCACTGGCGCCTCCCGAAGGAGACCAATTATAAGTATACGGAGCAGTGCCTGTTGTAACCGTTGCCGTTGCTGTTCCATTGTTCAAACAGGTGGCCGGAGTAGATGTTGCACTTGCAGTCAGGTTTCCCGAGGCGGTGACCGTTACAAAATTTGTATCGGGGCATCCTTGTGAATCGGAAGTGATCACCGTGTATGTGCCTGCATTTAATCCGGTAGCTACCGCATTGGTTCCGCCCGAAGGAGACCAACTGTATGTATATGGAGGAGTGGTTGCTGATGTAACGGTAACCGTTGCAGAACCTGTAGGAACCCCGCAGTTTGCAGGCGAGGCAGATAATGTTGTAGTAAGAGGTGTGTATGTGATGCTACCCACCGTGGAAGTAGCTCCGTAAATTCCGCCCTGCAAAAATAATCCCCAAAGATTCTGACACACCGGTGTAGTTACACCTGTTACAGGGTCAACGTAATAAATATTTGAATTCGCACATGCCACCATTTGCTCTTTGTATCCGCAAGTTGTAGGTATTGTTACCGTATTAATTCCCCATACATTGGGAATATTCATCTGAGATGTTAACGAGTAGCTGAATGAAGGACTGAGAGTAATGGCCAAAATAGCACTTGTAGTAGTAGACAAATATAATTGTCCATTCAAATAAGTAAGATCACCGCCCGACATATACGGACTGATTGAGCCGATCCAGGACCATGTGTTGGTTGCTATATCATACATGTAAAAATTACTTGAACAGTCATCGCATGTATAAAGATGCCCTTGTCCATCGCAAACCAATGCACCGGGGCAAGTGGGCACAGGTGTTACACTGGGGGGCCAGCCGGCAAGCAATGTTGTAACAACTCCTGTTTGAATATTTACCTGATAAGTTCCGATGCCGGGAGGAGCTCCTATACCATAAATAGTAGTTGTATCATTCGGGCACATGGCAATGTCATACTGAGGGGGCATGGTAGTAACAGGCGTGATCGTACAATTCGAAAGATCCACGATGGCAACATGCCCGAACTGATCAACCGTATACAACCTCTGAGCCTGAGAAAAACTAAGGACGAAAAATAAAAAGGAGAAAACAAGAGATGAACGGTTTATAAGTCCGTTTTTCTTACAAGAATTGGATATTCGAATGCTCATACCATTATCTTACATCGAAATTTCATCTGCCGGATAAAGATATTACAATTTTTTTATTTAGCAAGGTTCGTCCCGATACTCAAATCGGAACGAACCTAATTGTTGCTATTACTTTACAATATTCACATGCCCCATGTAGTCGTGCTGCCTGTTGAAGATATCTGTCAGGTGCACTTTCCACACGTAAACATCTTCTTGTGCCTGGTCATTACTTTGTCCGTTCATATCCATTCCTCCGCCTACCACTTTACCATCCCATTTACAGAAGGAAGACAAACCGTCTTGTCCGGGGCCATCCCAATCGGTGTTTTTTCCCGAGTGATTGCAATCCCAGATCTGATTTCCCCATCGGTCAAAAACATGGATCTCATAGTCTTTTACTCCTCTGCATTTCCCAAAGAAGAATTCATTCATATTATCTCCGTTCGGAGTAAATGTGTTAGGAATATAAAATTCAAATTCCGGAATGAGCTCTACTGTTTTACAAGTAGTATCCCAACATCCGTGCGCATTTTCAACGCGGATACAAACGGTGTAGTTATAAAAATCATTGGAAGTGGCCGAGGCAGAATAAGAATGCGCCGGATCTGTATTCACAATATCTGAATCATTATCTCCAAAATACCACACCCACTGCACCACATCGTTTGACCATTGATCGCAGAAATTAAATGTAGGGTCGGTTGCAGGAGCTTTATCAGGCGCCACACAAAAATCAGCCTTCGGTATTCCATACGCTGTAACCGCAGCAGGCGCTTTGAGGGTATCCTTACATCCGAAAGATGAAGTTACGATAAGCGATGCAGGGAACGTACCCGGCTTATCATAACAAACTCTTGTTGGATTTTGTTGTGTGGATGAAACAGGCGAGCCTCCTTGAAAGGCCCAGGCCCATCCAACAATATTTCCATCCGAACAGGTTGAAAGATCTGTAAAATTGGTAATGCACAAAGGCGCACATCCTGATCCTGATCCTGAGAAGTTAGCAACAGGAGGAGCGTGAATGAGTACAGGCTGATCAATCGTATCTTTGCAGCCTGATTTTGTAACTACCACAAGTGTCACTGCGTGGCTTCCGGCCGTAGGGAAAGATGTAGATGTATTTTGAGTAGCTGCAGAAGAAGGAGCACCTCCTGTCATAGTCCAGTTCCATCCTGTGATCGGATCATTTGTCAGAGACGTGCTTCCATCCGCCAAAGTGGTGGTTGCACCCAAACATGGAGAGGTGCTGGTAAATGAAGCGGTTGGCAAAGGGTTCACAGTAACAGGAAGCGTAACTGTATTTTGACAATTATTATTTGATGTTGCTGTCAGGATCACACTAAAAGTTCCTGCGGAAGAAAAAGTATGACAAGGATTCTGCGCATTCGAAACATTTCCGGCAGAAGTTGGATCACCAAAGTTCCAGCTCCAGCTTGTGATCGTTCCAGGAGTGACTGTAGAAAGGTCAGTAAAGCAAGTAGAAACTCCCAAACAAACCGGTGTGGACTTGAAGACAGGATTTGGCAATGGATTTACCAGCGTTACCATAGGAATAGAATCCTTGCAGCCAAAATTATTAGTGACCAGTAAAGTGGCTGTGTAGGTTCCTGCTGCATTATATGTGTGAGAAGGATTTTGCTGAGCAGATGTATTTCCATCGCCAAAATTCCAACTCCACTGAGCAACTGTATTATTGCCGGTTGATCCATCAGTGAACAGAGTCGGGTTATTGAAACATACAGTGATGTTGCTGAAACTAGCCTTGGGCAATGGGTTTACTGTCACAGGCATTGAAATTGTATCGCTGCCACAAGCTCCTGCAGTAGCGACCAAAGTCACTGTGTAAGTACCGGCGGAAGTGTATGTGTTTGATGGATTTTGAATCGTTGAAGTATTTCCATTTCCAAAATTCCAGTTCCAAGTAGTAGGAGGTCCACTGGAAAGATCATGGAAGTTTGTTGGAACACCGATACATACAGGGGCCGAGTTAAAGTTAGCAACCATCGGAGCATTTGTAATGGTGAACACATGGCTCACGGTATCTGCACAACCTTGAGCACTTGTCACGATAACAGTAGCCGTATAAGTTCCGGGAGAATAAATGATCGTTGGAGGGTTTTGCAAAGTAGAACTTGAAGGATTTCCACCGGGGAAAGACCAGTTCCAGGTTGCTCCTGGAATATTGCTGGTATCGGTAAATGTCATGCTGCCGCAAGTGCCTGCATAAGTAAAGTCTGTCTTAATTCCACCTACTGATGCAAGTTTAACGGTATCGGTTAAAGTATCGGTGCATCCTCCGGCCGCACTTGTCATGATCACCGAGTAAACTCCATCGCAGGTCACAGTGATGCTTTGTCCATTGGATGGGCCTGAAATACATGGACCAGTCCATTGATATCCTGAAATTCCGCAAGAAGAAGGAGCTGTAAGAACCGCTGATTTATTTTTGCAATTACCTCCTGGATTTTTCTTGATCACCAACGAATCACATTTAGCATCTACATACGCATATCCAAAATGAGCACCTTGTCCGCAATCTCTGGTAATGAATTGTACGGTAACAGTCTGCCCGATATATTTTTTCAAAGAGACGAATGCACATGCCCAAGGCTTTTCATAGGTAGAATCAGCCCAGCTATGCAGGTAGTTGATGTTGCTGATCTTTTTCCATCCGGGATAATTAGGTCCGGCAACCACAAAATAACTTCCGCAACCGGCTATCGTATCATTATTTCCGTCAAAAAAATTCACCTGAAATGTTGGTTGCTGACTGTAGCCGTGTCCGGATGGATTCTGTAAAAACAATGCGTACATGTAGGTGAATGCCGCATTGGCCTTTGTAACCTGGAATTTTTGTTCAAGTATTGCTGCGCCCAACGCAACTCCACCGTAATCTCCTACCATTACTGAATGCGCCATGCCCGGATAAACTGCTGGACAAGTAGGGTCAAGAGAATCTTTATCACCCGCATTGAAAACACGAAGCTGGTATGAATCTTTATAGGGTGGTGTATTTACAGCAGGAAGGTAGCTATAACAGTTTGCTGCCTTCTTGTAGCTACCGGTAACTCCGTAGCAATCTGCTTTCATTCGGTTGTTGCAACAGCCGATGTTATAAGCTAAAAATCCCCATGGCACCGCAGGGCTACCAGGATAAAGAGCACCTGTCGGAACAGAAAACTGTTCAGCACCACAGGCTTTCCAGTGATTCATCGTTCCGTCTTCAAAACCTAAATTAGAGCAAGGAGCTTGTGCCGGCCCTGGATCAGGGCGGATGGTATCATCGCCTGCTGATTGAAAAATAGGAGAAGCAATATTCCTCAGCACAGAAGGAGGGGTGATGCTGTTCATCGATTTGAACTTAGCATACCAGCTCAGATATTTACTTACTTCAGCATCAATGAATTGTTCAATATTGGAATTGTTTACGCTGTCGTTCTGCATCACGCGCATCATCATAAATTTCTCATTCAATATCTCCTGAAAAAAATACTTCTTGCAAACCAGTAACTCATCGGCACTCATGCCCGCATTTTCATTCACTCTTTTATCGATCTGGGGCAGAGCGTACTCAAAGGTTTTTTTCCAGGTGCCCGGATTTTGTGCTGTTACAGGAACGCAGTTAAATACAACTGCACAAATGAAAATCAGACAAGCATTTGTTAAAAAAGTGTAGATATTCTCCATAAAGCCGGATTTTATTTTTGATTGTTTTGTGCCTTTCATTCAGTAAAGTTAGGCCAGCCAGGCGGCAAGTACAAATAATTGTAGGCATTAATGTAATGCTCCTAAATTTTAATAAATGAAGAGAGGGAAGCACTGAATGTGCTTAAAGAAGGCAAAATATATCCTTATAAAAGAGAAAAATAGAACTAAACACCAATATCACAAGTATAAATAAGTTAAAAACGTAATGACCATAAATTGATATAAACTAAATATTCACATCCCATATTTACTTAACTACACTTACATGTCCCATGTAGTTATGCTCTTTATCAAAAATATCCGTAAGGCTTACTTTCCAGACATATACATCTTCTTGAACCTGCTCTTTGCTTCCACCGCTCATATCTTGCCCACCTTCAACTATTTTAGAATCCCATTTACATGCAGATGCCATTCCATCCTGCCCCGGGCCATCCCAATCTGTATTAGCCCCCTTATGATGACAATCCCACAACATATTTCCCCAGCGGTCGAACACCCAGATATTATAATTTTTAATTCCCCTACCCTTGCCGAAAAATGATTCGTTCATCATATCTCCGTTGGGTGTAAACGCATTCGGAATATAAAATTCAAATTCAGGAATCACCTCTACTGTTTTACAAATGGAATCCCAACAGCCGAATTGGTTTTTAACCTTCAGGCAAATAGTGAATGAGTAATAATCGTTCTTACCTACACTTGTTGAATAGGAATGCGTTGGATTCAGGCTTGTGCTGTCAAGAGCCGAGCCATCTCCATAATCCCAAAACCATTGTGTCACCCCCGGATTGGGAGTCCACAGATCGCAAAAAGAAAAATTGGGGTCTGTGGCGGGAGCTTTTATATGATCGATGCAAAAATCAGCATGAGGTCCTGCGGATGCAGTGACTAGAGGTGTAAGCACCAGCGTATCAGAACACCCATAGCTGGACATTACGATCAATGAAGCACCGTAGGTGCCGGGTTTATTATAGCAAATGGTTCCGGGGTTTTGTGATGCAGATGAAGACGGACTTCCTCCGGGAAAACTCCACGCCCAGCTTGTAATAGTCCCATCCGCACATGTGGATGCCTCTGCAAAATTAGTTACGCAGATGGGCGCACACCCTGCTCCATTCCCCGTAAATACAGCCACTGGCGGATTGTACACCAGCACCTGCTGATCGATCGTGTCTTTACATCCGGATTTTGTAGTGATGATCAACGATACTGTATGAGCTCCGCCAGAAGCGTATATGGTTGTTGCGTTCTGCGTAGATGCCGAAGCAGGCACTCCTCCCGTCATGGTCCAGCTCCAGGATGTGATCGGATCTGTCGAAGAAGTCACGGAACCATCCAGCAAAGTCATCATTGACCCTAAACAAGGCGCAGGCGACTGAAATGCAGCGGTCGGAAATCCTCCCATACTAAAAACGTGTTTGATCGTATCCGTGCAACCACCACCCGCTGAAACGATGAGCGTAGCGGTGTAAGTGCCGGGAGGATATAAGATGTTGCTTGGATTCTGAATTGCAGAGGAAGAAGGATTTCCTCCGGGGAAAGACCAGTTCCAGGTTGTAATTCCGGATTTACTTGTATCTATAAAAGACATGCCACTACAGGTACCGTT
>JAHEYK010000177.1 GCA_023251625.1 Bacteroidota bacterium | reverse complement strand
CATGTGAGGCAACAGTTGTTTTAGAAGCAGTTGATTGCTCGGATGCGGCCGCATTTGTTTTAGGTGCCTGTGCAGTGGCCGCAGCAGAACTTTTTACCGCGATGAAGACAGTGAGTTTTTGCCCTGCATGAAGTTTAGCACTTCTTAAATGATTCCAGGCCTTTATATCTTCAGGAGTACATCCATACCGTTGAGCAAGCCGGCTCATGGTTTCGCCTTTTCGGGCAACAATATTTTTTGCCACCTGCTGCACGGCCAGGGTTTGCATGAGAGAATCTGTTTTTGCGTATTGATAGATCTGTGATTCGTTCGTAATAAAGCTGCCGATCTTGGCTGTAGGCAGACAAAGCGAATAACAATTTTCTTCTGAATGTGGAACCGTACATCTTTTATAGCAAGGATTCAGGTATTGAATTTCTTCCACACTCATATCAAGAGCTTTGGCGATCTGCTGAAAAGAAATTTCTTGTTTTACGTTCAGTGTATCTACATCTGCAAATGTAAACCGCGGGATTACCGGATATAAATTATGTTCTTCGGCATGTGTCATTACATAATTCACGGCTATGAAAGCGGGCACATATCCCTGTGTCTCACGCGGAAGATACGGGCGTATTTCCCAATACGTTGTTTTTCCTCCCGAACGCCTGATGGCCTTGCTCACCGTTCCGGGTCCGCCATTGTAGGCAGCCAATACCATTTGCCAGTCGCCAAACATGTCATAGAGGAATTGCAAGTATTCACAGGCAGCTTCGGTTGATTTGTAAGGATCGGAGCGTTCATCCAGGTAGGAAGAAATTTTCAGCCCCTGCATTTTCCCTGTGCCGTACATGAATTGCCACAAGCCTACCGCTCCGCAGCGCGAACGTGCAGTCGGATTGAGAGCCGATTCAACAATGGCCAGATATTTGAGTTCAAGCGGAATTTTATGTTTATCCAGGATCTCCTCTATCATCGGAAAATATAATTGAGACATGCCGAGCATGCGCTCCACCATGGCACGTTTTCTTACCGCATACAGTTCAATGTAATTGCGTACGGCATTGTTGTAGATCAGGTCAAAAGGTGATTCAGCATCTAATTTTGCCAAGCGTAAGGAATAGATGGAATCGGAATAATTCGGGACAGAATCGATCGGAAAATGATATTTATTGGGAGTGATCTGGAGCAGTGCTTTGTCAAAGAATTTTAAACGGGATAAACTATCCAGCATCGATGCGATCGGATCATCTGCAAACATGCCGGTAGAATCTTTGGCAAGTGTATCGCCTGCCCGAGGCTGGGTAAATGCAAAACTGCCGGTACTGACAAGACCCGTCAACAATAGCGACAAGGAAAAGGCGAATGTGTATATCCGTTTTTGCATATTTATTAAACGACAAATCATGCCAAAAAGTTTATCACTTTTTGATCTAATTTACAATAATACCTAAAATTGCTGCGTTTCTTTTAAGGTTCCGTTGTACTTATGAACGCAGAAATGTGAATTAAAGCAACAAAATCAATGCCAGTTAAAACAAACCTCATAGTTCGTTTTAACTTTTTGTCGGTGCGCAAATAATTTCTTCATTTTCATATTCATCCTGCCTGCAAATTTGTTGCCCCATTTTTTCATATTAAAGGAATTCCCATGATGAGTGCCTGAAGAGGAACGACTGGCTTTCAACGCTGCTTTTACCGCATCGCAATCTTTGCAGTGCACTCTTTCATTCGTATTGTCACTTGTCCCCGTTCCCCAAAAACTTCCGGATGATTGCTGCTGCGCAGGAGGATTTACACGTTGATTTTCAAGATTTGTTTGGATCGGGTTATTGTCATTATTGATATCTACTTGGTCGTAATAATTTACATTTTGCGTTTTTACCTGGGTGTTTACTATGTTGCCTTGTGCAAAAACTCCGAGAGGGAGCGTGAGTGTGGAGATGATGAGAAGAGGTTTCATTTTTCTTTTTTGTTATTTGTCATCCTGAACGAAGTGAAGGATCTAGTTACTGCAGATTCTTCGCTGCGCTCAGAATGACAAAGTCAATGTTATACCGGCTTTTTAACAATTACCTTGCC